>JBLHOB010000184.1:0-6349 GCA_047619425.1 Myxococcota bacterium | reverse complement strand
AGACGGGTCGCAGGCGGTTGCGCCTCTAGTCCCGGCCACGCCCGGCGGTGGACGTCACCGTGAGCCCGGCGGCTTTGAGGTCGATCTCGCCTGTGCGGGACGCTCCACGAATCGCCGTGGTCAGCAACGCCCGGAAGCGCTTCGATGACTCGCAAGCGAGGTCGCTACACAGACGACTATTTTCGTCGTAGATCTCGCCGCCATGCGCCGATTGCGAGACGATATTTTGGAAGGGGCCGAGTCGAGCGAAGCGTGCTGCTTCAACGCGGTTTGCAATCGGGGCGGCACCCTTCAATTCGGTTTCAGACTGACCGAGGGTTTGCTCGTGAAGCCGCCTCTCCGAATCGCTTCTCGCTTCGGTTCGATACTCGTCACCGCGGTGCTAGCTTACTTCGGGCGATCAGCCTGGAGATGCATCCATCGTGAGCAGTACCAATTCGTCGCTGCCGTTGGTCGGCAAAGTGATTGTGGTGAGCGGGTCGAGCCATGGGATTGGCCGCGCTGTTGCGTTGCGCCTTGCAGGAGAAGGCGCTGCCGTTGTGGTGAACGGCTCGGGCACCGGTGCCGGTGGTCAGGCCGAAAGCCAGCGCGTTCTTTCGCAGTTGCTTGAAGAGGTGGAGTCGCTTCCCGGTGACGCTTTTGCTTTCGTCGGCTCCGTTGCCGATGACTCGGCTGCAAAGGAGTTAATCGAATCGGCGGTCGGGCAGTTTGGTCACCTCGATGGCCTAGTGAATTGTGCGGGCATCGCCGAGCCGGCGGGCTCTTCGGTTGAAGCGATTTCTGACGAAGACTGGCGCCGGGTTCGCCGCGTGCATCTCGATGGGACATTTTCGTGCTGTCGACACGCCTTGCCGCATCTGATCGCAAGAGGGGGGGGCAGCATCATCAACACCACGTCCCATGCTCACCTCGGAATCTACGGCGGCAGTGCCTACGGTGCCGCGAAGGGTGCGATCAACAGCCTCACGTGGGAAGTAGCCGCAGACTTCGCGGAGAAGAAGATTCGCTGCAACGCGATCAGTCCTGGTGCGCGTACGCGTCTCTCGTCAGGCTCCGGATATGAAGCGCAAATTGAAGATCTGGTCGCGCGTGGCTTGCTGAGCCGCGAGATGGCAGCGATGTCTCTCAACGTCGCCGGGCCCGAAGGCTGCGCTTCGCTCTACGCCTACCTGTTGTCCGATGCCGCCGCCGAGATCTCGGGCGAGGTTTTTTCGGCGAGCGGGGGATATGTCGGAGTGTTTCCAAAGCCTCGGGAACGTCTGCTTGTCTTCAAGGATACGGATTCGCCATGGGCGTTGAGTGAGCTTGCAGAACAACTGCCTGCGGCGCTAAAAGCCGCGAAACCAGCGAAGTAGTTGTCAGAGAGCCATTGCGAGATGCACGTCTTGCGAAGCAGCTCGCCAGCGCTGGGTAATGATCGAGCTGACAATCAGTAACATGCGTACAGTTCGAAACCTGGACGTGAATCTTTGTGATGAAGGGGATTGGTATGGAACTTCAAGGACGCATCGCCGTTGTTACTGGTGGTGCAAGTGGGATCGGGCGCGCAATGGTGGAGCGTTTTCACAAAGAGGGTGCCAAGCACGTCGTTGTGGTTGATCGCGACGAGGAGGGCGCCAAGGCTGTAGCGGCGAAGGTGTCTGGTACCGCGATCTGTCTGGACGTGACCGACGAAGAGGCTTTGCGCGCAATGGTCGCGCAGACGGAAGCGGACTGCGGGCCGATCGATTTGTTCGTTTCCAACGCTGGCTACGTAACGCTGGGTGGGCTCGAAGCGCCCGTCGAAGACTTGCAGCGCATGTGGGAAGTACACGTGCTGGCGCATCTCTACGCAGCGCGTGCCGTGATCCCGGGGATGGCGGAGCGAGGAGGAGGCTATTTGCTCAGCACCGCCTCGGCTGCGGGCCTGCTTTCGCAGTTCGGCTCGCTTCACTACGCCATGACCAAACACGCCGCAGTTTCACTCGCTGAATGGATCGCAATTACCCACGGCCATCAAGGCATTAAGGTTTCGGTTCTGTGTCCGCAGGCCGTGGAGTCGAACATCGAGCAAAACAGTCCCGATGCTGAGAAGCTGAAGGGGACGGGGACCAATGTTGCGGCAGGCGACGGCGTCCTCGCCGCAGAAGACGTCGCGACAACGGTGATCGAAGCGCTTCGAGACGAGCGCTTTCATGTTCTGCCGCATGCAGACGTCAAAGAGTACGTTAAGCGAAAGGGTGCCGACGTGGACCGCTGGATCGGTGGGATGCAGCGGTGGCAGGGGACGTTGTTCCCAGGTGACGCGCATCCGGCCAACTGGCTGACGAAGAAGTAAAGTGTCGCACCGGCGATTGGCTTCGCGAGTATCGCGACGGAGCACCAACGCCAAGAGTCAACTCGAGCGAACTTGCCGAACAGGACCGCATGATTGAACTAAGGCGAGACGGGAAGGTTTTACCCTGACGATTCACGAGGGCGAGAACCGTTCGAACACGACCTTTGTTCGCGCGTTTTCAGTAGCGACCGATGAAATCGAAGGCTCAAGTGGCCCAGCGGCCTTGTGTCACGACCAGCGGATCATGCGCGAAGATCGCGGCTTTGCGTGTGCCAACCGCAAATCCTTTAAAGCGCAAAATGAAAGCATGTCCGGTGAAAACGCCTCGAGCAACTGCGAGCACGGCCCTGCGCACAGGCTTCGCAACAGTGCGCAGTACGCTTAGCGCGTAGCCCCGCGCGTTAGCTGTTTTTGCCTGCGTCGTTGAGGGCGAGGTCGATGTTCTCCAGGGTCGGTCCATTCGCGATGAGCGTGTTGCCGGGGATGGTGTCGGGGTGACGTCCGAGTGCGATTTCCGGCGGTAGGGTGTCGGGAAGGCCGTCGATCATTTCGGGATCCGCGTAGTAGCCCAACGCGTAGTTGCCCATCGTGTAGCCCATCAGGTCGGTGATCGCGGGATCGAGGTCCTTTGCGATGTGCGGAGGACACGAGAGGTACTGGTTCTCTTCCTGTCGCAACCAGCCGAGGCAGTACGTGATGTTGAGACCGGTGCGGTTTGCGTCCGAGCGGTTTGCGCCGCCGCCGTGGATCACCGTACCGCTGTAGCAGACCACCGAACCAGGTGACATGACAGCTTGTACGCTCTCTTCTCTCGATTTCTGTATCCGGTCAAGGGGCCACTGATTGCTGCCGGGAACGATGTGCGTGGCGCCGCTCTCTTCGGTGAAGTCCGTCAACGCCCAGATCGTATTGAACTGCGGTTCGATCTCCTTGGGGATATAGCCACCCCACGCGAGTCGATCACGGTGTAGAGGTTGCTCGCCCTGGCCGGGGTTGATGTCGATGGTCTGGGTTAGGTGCAGCTGAATACGCTCGCAGTGCGGTGCGAGAAATGCGTTGGCGGCTTCGAGGATGAGGGGGTGTGTGACGATGGGGCGCACCTCGGGGCAGCGCGCGATTAGGGCGCCGGTTCGCTTGGTCTTGCGCCCGATAAAGTCGTCGGTGCCGACCATCGAGCGGTCGATCCAGGGCCTGACGTCGGCATTGAGTTTCGCGAGAGCCTCGGGAGAAAGTACGTCTCGCACAATGCATGCTCCGTCGGCCTGCATTGCCGCGACGATCTCACTGGCTTTGCTCTCCGGGGCGAGTGTTTGAAGTGTCATGCGGACTTCTCCTCATTGGTTGGATTGAACGGCGTTGTACTGAACTGTGTCGAGTTGATTTTACAAGGCAAACGAAGCAGCGGCCCCAGCTGGCGAGCGAGTGTCGCTTGCAGGCGTGTTTGGCATCACGGTGATAACTTATAAAACCGGTGCTCCCACGACACTGATTTCGGCATCGGGGAAGCATGTCGTGAGGCTCAGAGCTCCTACGCTTCATTATATTGATTGACACGTAATTAGATATCATGGAATGTAAATGCCTCGAAAGGAACGCAGCCTTGGCCAACAAGTCCCTCGTTATCAATGCGGAAGGCGCGACCCTCGAACAGAAGGTCGTCGGGTTGATGATGTGCCTTGCCCAGGAGAAGCGGATTGAGATCGAGCGCCTGCTCGAAGGCAAGGTGGGCTCGTTGCTGCAATTAAACCTGCTTCACACTCTCGCCGCGGGGCCGGAGGAGGGGGTGACCGTCGGGCAGTTAAAGGCCTTCATGGTCGACGAGAGTCCGAATGTTTCGCGGACGGTCAGTAAACTCGCCCAGATGGGACTTGTGCGGAAGGTCCGCAGCAGCCAGGACCAGCGGACGGTTCAGGTGTCGATCACCGAAGCCGGGAAGCATGCTCACGAAGAGGGCGATGCCGGGCTCACCGATTTATCCACGAACCTCAGCGCACCGGAACTCAAACAACTCTTCGATCTTCTGGTGAAGATCTAAACGCGAAAACGATCATGCGCTTCGTTCAACATGCGAAACGCGCAACGAAAAGGAGCCGACCCCATGAGTGAAGCAACGATGGACGCGAGCGAGATCGCCGCGCTGAAGAGCATGGCGCAAGAATTCGACCGGGCGAACATGCGAAAGATCGGGGGCTTTCACTTCGCGATGGTGATGGGCGCAATCACCATGTGGGGTGCGGCTGAGGCCTGGGCCCAAGTGACAGGTTGGTCGATTGCGCAATTTGCCGCGGTTGCGAATGCATTCGTTACCGCCTTTGTTGTGGCGTCGGTACTACACGAGTGGGGCCACTTCGCGGGCGCTCGGCTTTCAGGCTCGGTGTCTCCGGTGCTGGACGAAGCAAAGGGACACTTCTTCATGTTCAACTTTGCAATGGATCAAAACGATGTGCGTCAATTCACCTGGATGAGCTGGGGTGGGATTGCTGCCCCGTGGCTTGCCGTCGTATTGGCGGGCATCTTTGTGCCCCTGGCCACGCTCGGTGGCAAAGTGCTTTTCGCGACCCTCGTGATGAAAGCTGCATCGACGAGCATCTTTGAAGTCCCGATCACGCGCATCGCAGAGCGAACTGGCGATCCAGGTACGGCGCTTGGGGAAAGCGTGGCAGCTGGCACACTTCCCCGCAGCCGCAACATGGGAACCGTCGTCGGGGTCGTATGCTTCCTACTGCTCTGGATTGTTTTCTAGCAACCGGACGGCCGCAGAACCTCTGTAAAGCGCGACTACGCAGGTGCGCCGTCGAGAACACGCTCCAACCACGCCTGGGTACGCGCAGCGCTCGCAGCGGCCATCTTCGTGGGCAACGATTGGTATCCATGCGGCGAGTCGGGATAGACCTGTAGTTCGACATCGACTCCAGCCGCGCTTAGCAGCGGCGCGAGAAAAAGAGAGTCATCTCGGAGGTGATCGTCGCCGCCTACCGAAATGAGACTCGGCGGCAGGCCCGATAGATCCGCGAACATGGGCGAGATGTCTGGGTTGCGTCGCTGCTCTTCACTGAGCCCCGGCGTGAAGGAGTCGACCATGAAGCGCAGGCCCTCGGGCGTAAGCATGTCTCTATTGCCGCCGTTTCCGAACTGGCTTGGAGTGCCATTCACGTCGTACCAACCGAACACAAGGTTGAGTCCGGCAAGGCGATCGCCAGCGTTGAGGCGGTCTCGCACGCGCAATGCAGTAACCAAGGTAAGGTGACCGCCGGCAGACTCGCCGCCGATAAAAAGTTGCTCTGCGCCGAACTCGCTTGGGCCTTTGTCCAATAGCCAGGCCGCCGCTGCTTCGCAGTCGTCGGGGCCGGCGGGATAGGGGTGCTCGGGTGCGAGGCGGTAGTCGACGCTGAGCACCGCGAGGCCGAGTGACTTTGCGAGATGCTCGTTGTGCGGGTCTCCCATTTGGGCGTCGCCGATGATCCAGCCACCACCATGAATGTGGAGATACAAGCCGCGCACCTTGCCCGGGGGTCGGAAGATTCGCACCGGGATGTCACCCGCAGGTCCGGGGATCGTCGTCACCTCTGCAAGATCGGATTCGGGGATGTCGACCATCTCTTTGAAGCTCTTGCGAGAGAATTCGGCGCGTGCGATGGGGTCTTTGATGTCGTCGGGTTCAGCCATGTCCGGCAAGAACTGCGACATGTTTCGGGCGTCTTCGCGGTAGCTCTCCAACTCGTCGTCCCAAAGTTTCATCTTGCCTCTCCTTCAATAAGCGAAATGCGATCATAACGGTTCGAGTCGACAGGTGGCTATTCGCCTTTGGCGGGGTGATGGATTGACGGCGTGCGATTGGCGGGGACATTTATATGGCATACGCTATGCCATATAATCCTCGAGGAAGGCTGCGGCCCTCCGCGCAACTCGACAGCCACGGCTGGAAACTATAATTGAGATCAAAATTCAGCGCCGAACAGACGGCGACGAGTTTACATCTCCGGAAAGGATGACGATGAATCGCACCCAATGGATCTGGGTTGTACTGCTTGG
>JBLHOB010000183.1:0-6353 GCA_047619425.1 Myxococcota bacterium | reverse complement strand
TACTGCCGCGGCGCGGCGACAAACCGGAATGGCAACACACTCAAGACTACTGGGCAGAAAAAAAGGACATCCCTGCGATTGATCTCGATAACAGCGAGTTTCACTACGAGTAAGGGACACGCAGCGCACGCTAGTCAAGGAGTGCGGCTGGGAGGGCATCCTGCGTTTCCGGTCCCCTACCGCTGGGGTTATGGACATCGCTATCGCGGCAGGCACCTACCGGCTTCGATGGGAAACAGTGAGGCTTCGCAACCAAATCAATGAACCGACAGCTCGGTGCTCGCCCGTAAAGTCTTCAACGGCGAAAGCCAGAACGGGCTCTTCGATGCCAACCGCGTCCATTGAGCACACCCAAAAGCGTCGCACTCCAGAGCACTCCGAAGAGCAAATCCATGCGGTGGAAGTGCGTGCGGGCAACTGCCGTGTCGGTGAGTCGAATCCAAATCGTTGAGTTCATGAGCAAAATTTCCAGCCCGTAAACGATCGCACTCTTCACGGCAACGCGTTGCGTTTCACCGCGTGCAGCGATTGCTGCATCCACAAACCCCGCGTACGAACCAAATAGAAACAGCGGCATGATAGGGCCAAATGCAAAGTCCGGAGTGCGTACCCGGACGGCGGCCAAGTCACAAAGCAACCGACGATCAAAGCCACAGCCGCCGCAGTGACGGCAAAAGAAAATGCCACACATCACTACCGCATAAAGGGCTGCGACAAAATGACGAAGGCCACCGCATCAAAATGGAACTTCGTCCCGCTCGACTCACGCAGAAATATCCGGTTAACGCATCAAAAACGGACCGCCACTCTCCCCCTACTCACGACCGATGCGCGCGCCGGAGTCGACCCGCGTTTCATTCAGATAGCCCTTGCACCCACCAGTCTGACTGAGCACGCCCTGCCCCCAATGGCTCTTACGGTCACCAATGTAATATTTGCTGCCGCGAAGAAGCGAATCACCGCGCGCTCAAGCGGCGTGCTTCGCAAGCTCTAGTTCATCGATTCGATAAAAGCGAAGCCCAAGAATCGCAACGATTGCACACGCTGCGGGTGCCAGCGAAAGTGAGAATTGAATCGCGTCTAGCGCACTCTTTGGCTGCTCCGCATAGCCGCTGAGTGATTCTGCATAGCCGCCAAAGCTAAGCAGCGTACCGAGAATTGCCGCGCCGGCCGCTGGGCCCAGCTTGTCAATGACAAGCCAAAATCCGGAATACGCACCTGCAGCCGGCTTCCCGGTCTCGTGCTCATCGCGCTGAATGACATCGGTCAGCATCGCAAAGCACAGAATCTGCGATCCGCCGAAGCCAGCTCCGCCGACAACAATCAACAGCGAAGCCCAGACGTAGCCCGTCTCGAGGTCGACAAGCAGTATGCAGCCAACGGCCGCTGCAAACATCCCCAACGCAATATTGAGCGCCCTCTTCTTTCCGATGCGACGTGCACCCCCGCCCCATATGGGCATCGATACAAATGCGGCAGAGAGCATCACAAGAAAGATGACTCCGGTGGTCGCTTCGTCTTCCCGCATCACGTTGCCCACGTAATAGGGGATGGCGGCCCCGGCGAGCCCCACGGCTGTTGTGGCCATCAGATAGACAAAACCAAGCGCGCGGAAATTGGAGTTGTCTGCGACTCGACCAAACTGCTCCTTGATCGACGGGGCAATCTCGGGCGCGGCGTGGCCGAGACGAAAGGTGCTTACGAAAGAAACCAGCATGAAGAAGCCACACACGGCACCGAGTCCGAGCGACATCACCCCATAGCCGTAGCGTCCACCACCGAGCCAACCCACGACCATGGGTGCGACCGCAGTACCCAGTCCGATCCCTCCCGTCACGAAGGCCATGCGCCACACCAAGAGCCGCGTCCGCTCTTCGGAATCTTCACTCAATTCTGCTGCAAGGGAAACGTAGGGGATCTGAAAGACTGTAAATGCTGTAGCGACCACGACGTAGGCCACGAGCACGTACACAGCGCTTTCGTTTGGAGATAGCGATGAGGGTACGTTGAACAGAAGGGGAAAGGTGCCACCCAATCCGATTGCGCCGGCGAGAAGGAACGGGCTTCGGCGCCCCCAAGAGCCTCGCGTGCGATCGCTCACGATCCCCATGAGCGGGTCCGAGATGGCGTCCCAAATTTTGGGGCCGACCACAACGAGTGTCGCGACGCCCGCCGAGATGCCAAGCGTGTTCGTCATGAAGTAAAGGAGCAGGACACCGGGCACAGAACCGAACATGCCTGTACCGAGGGAGCCGATGCCGTATCCAAACAGCAGTCGTCGGCTCAAGGCGGCGGGCGGGCGTCTCCCGATAACCAGGCGACTCGTCTCATGCGTCGTATTCTTCATCGACCTTGTCACCGCTCCTCGTGAACCTTCGCGCGGAATGCTACGTGACCTGGCTCGGATCGGAAGCGGCCTTGCAGTCCCCCACGGACACGCGCAAAGTGAGCTCGAATCGTCCATTTGGAGTGGTCGGCCGAATCGCTACTATGCGCGCGTAGTCTCCGGGGGCTGCAATAGCTTCTTCTTTTTGTGGGCACGACGCACGCCCCGATATTCGCCCATACAACACCATTTTCTGGTGTGGAGAACCAAACCAACGATGTGGGCTCTAATGCGTCTAATGGTCATCAAGACCAGTGTTCGGCAACAGATCACCCCTTCTGCAAGTTGGATAAGGCGTCTTCGAGCCGCCGTTCCGACGTGGATCGTATTGCTGTACGTCGCGCTTCCAGCCGCGGGACAAGTGGGCGACGGAGCGGAGCGAGCCCTGGGCCCGATCGAAGGACCGAGCGAAGGGCCGATCAATCTCAAATTGGAACCAACCGAGCCCTGGGCCGCTCTTGAGATTCTGGGCACCGCGGTCGAACCGGGCTCCAAACGTCGACTCGTGCTGCGCAGTTCGGAAAGCTTCGCGGGGGGCTACGTTGAGACACCTGTAGTCGCACTCCGTGGGACGCTGCCCGGCCCGACGCTTTGTCTCGTCGCTGGAATTCACGGTGATGAAGTGAACGGCGTCGAGATCGTGCGACGTACACTGCAAGACGAAAGCCTGCTGGACACCCTAGAGGGCTCAATCGTCGCAGTCCCCATCGCCAACCTCTCCGCCTTTCAGCGTGGCTCGCGCTATCTCCCAGATCGCAGAGATCTCAATCGGTACTTCCCGGGCAGGACCGACGGAAGCTCAGCATCGCGCATCGCATTCCGCCTATTCGACAATGTCATTCGAAAATGCGATGCGTTAGTTGATCTCCATACAGGATCGTTCCATCGAACCAACATTCACCAAGTTCGTGCAGACATGTCGAACGCGCGTACAGCAGAACTTGCCAACGCGTATGGCGCAGAAATCATCGTCAGCAACGACGGCCGCGAGGGGACACTGCGTCGGGCCGCAACCGATAGTGGCATTCCTGCCATCACGGTCGAGGCGGGCGAACCCGCGCGTTTTGACGAGCAACTCGTACGGAAATCCGTCAAGTCCATTTCGCGCCTCATCTTCAAGCTAGGCATGTCGAGTGAGGCGAGTTTGTGGTCGCGGCTCGCCTCGCCGTCAATTACGTACTGGGACACCGGCTGGGTGCGCTGCAACACCGGAGGAATCCTGGTGTCGCAAGTCGAACTCGGTGAGACGGTCGAACTAGGACAACTACTCGGCACGGTCTCTGACCCCGTGTCCGATGAGGTCGACTCAATCCGCGCGCGCCGGGCCGGGCGGATTATCGGGATGGCACTTGACCAGTTGGTCATGCCTGGGTTCGCCGCCTACCACATCGCAAGCAGGGAACCTGCATCCGCTCCCGCCCTTCCACCGATGTCGACCGCCGAGACTCGCGAAGAGCCCGAAGGTATCGACCTTGAAGAGCGGCCGGAGTAGTCAATGCCTGTAAGCCGCCCGGTCTTTTGGACCGCGACCGTCCTTCTCTTGATGGGCCTTGCCCCCTTCCTCTGGAAAGCGTTCGTGCTCGACATGCCGATTCAGCCGAGCCGAGCCTCGAAGGTTTGGCGTGTCGAGATGAAAGTCGACGTGCGAGGCACGAACCGGCCCGGGAGCGTGACGCTTCGACTACCTGAAACAGACTCGGCCCAGATGATTCTCGACCAGCAGATCGAGAGCGGGGCACTCAGCTATCAAGAGCACGGCAACGGCGGCGAGCGTGCTGGCCTTTGGCAGGGTCGAATCAGAGAGCTCGAAACGGTTTCGTACACGTTCCGCGTTCATGTTCGCGACGAAGCGATCAACTCTCATTACGCAATGGACAAAAAAAATCCGGGCGCCCTTTCAGCGCGTCCGGTCCCCAAACAACTAAGCCAAATCCTGACGCGATTGCGCGTGGCCCCCGACAGCGACAGCGAAGCCATCGTGGCGAACCTTTTTTCCTTTGTCGCCCACGAAGTCGAGACCGCCCAAGGGGCGAGCGACGACGACCTACTCACCCTTGCGTCTCGCGAGGGAAGTCGACTCGGGAAAGCTCGCCTACTCGCGAGTCTGTTAAAAGCAACAGGTCTCGAGACGCGCCTGGCTCTTGGCCTCGACCTGTCTGCACCTGCGGACCGGCGGCTTCTTCCCTTCGTCGAAGTGTGGGAAAACAAGTGGATCCCACTCGACCCCTCCGCGACAGATATCGGAGCGCTGCCACGAAACTTCATCGTGCTGAGTCGGGGAGATCGCCCGCTCGTATCCGTGTCGGGCGTAGAAAACTGGAACCTTCGGACCCAAGTGCTTCACGAAGCACTCGCCCCCGCCGAATTGGTAAGTTTCATGACACCGCCAGGAGCAGTGTGGCGCGCACTATCGTTGTATCGCCTCCCAATCGACGCTCAGGCAAACCTCCGTTTGCTTCTCGTCCTTCCCCTGGCTGCTTTGATTGCCGCGATCTTTCGCAATCTCATCGGCATACGGACCTTCGGTGTGTTCATGCCTGTGATCATCGCCCTCTCGCTGCGTGAGGTAAATCTGCTTGCCGGACTGATCCTGACCGCGGTGGTGTTGGGCGCAGTCACCGGCGGACGCATCTTGCTAGACAAACTAAAACTGCTCTTCGTCCCGCGCCTGTGTCTCCTACTTTGCTTGGTCATTCTCGCGATTACCGCGATCGCACAGCTCGGCTATTCAACCAACGACCGCGATCTGATGACAGGCATGCTGCTGCCCATCGTCATCTTCGCAATGCTCAGCGAGCGAATCGCCGTCACGGCAATTGAAGAAGGCGCGGGTTCAACCACGAAACTGCTAGCGGGATCGATCGTCGTCGCCGCAGCGGCATATCCTATTTTCCATTCCGAGTTGTTGTCGCATTTATTCTTCGGCTTTCCGGAGCTCATTTTGTGCACGATGGGCGCACTGGTGTTCATCGGTGGCTATACGGGCTATCGCGTCGTCGAGTTGTGGCGCTTTCGTGCGTTCGCAAGCGGCTCAGTGGGCGGCGGCTCTACGTGATCAAGGCATTGCGCAAAGCGGGAGTCCTCGGGATCAATCGGCGAAACATCGAGTTTACGCTCGGTGAGAATGACCGGCGCTTGTACCCTTTAGTCGACGACAAGCTAAAGACCAAGGCACTGTGTAAACGCGCTGGCGTAGCAACAGCTGAGATCATCGGCACTGCAAGCGCGCATTTCGAGATCGCCGCGTTTCTAAAGCTCTTGCGTGGACGGGGTGACTTCGTCCTTAAGCCGGCGCGCGGAGCGATGGGAAACGGAATTCTGGTCATCGTCGACGGCAACGACGAAGGCTGGGTTACGGCCTCCGGCCGCAAGGTGAACGAGGCTGATATCCACTATCACGCGTCAAGCATCATTTCCGGCTTGTACGCGCTTGGAGGCCAACCCGACGTGGCGTTCGCCGAGTCGCGACTCGAGGTGCATCCCTCATTGCGCGCAGTCGTCCGACAGGGCGTGCCTGACATTCGAATCATCGTCTTCCGAGGCGTCCCGGTGATGGCCATGACTCGACTCCCCACGAATGCCTCCGACGGAAAGGCCAACCTACACCAAGGCGCAGTAGGTGCGGGGATCGACCTCATAACGGGAAGAACCACTTTTGCAGTGCTCGGAAGCGCTTCGATCGAAAAGCACCCGGACACGGCGCAGCCCGTAGTAGGCTTGTCCATTCCAGACTTCGATGAAGCGCTTCGTATCGCCGTAGCTTCCACCGACCTGACCGGACTTGGCTACATTGGGGCGGACATTGTGATCGACGCGTCTCGCGGGCCGCTACTTCTCGAACTCAACGCGCGACCCGGCCTGGCCATCCAGTCAGCCAATCGCGAGGGACTCCTCCGGCGCCTCACGGCAATCCGCGAATCGTCCCTCGATGGACTCAACGTTGAGCAACGAATCGAATTGAGTCGCC
>JBLHOB010000182.1:0-6385 GCA_047619425.1 Myxococcota bacterium | reverse complement strand
GCGCTCGTAAACCACTTCTCGCCATTGATGACCCAGTCGTCCCCGACGCGGATCGCGTGGGTTGTGAACAACCGCGGGTCTGAGCCGCCCTGGGGTTCGGTCATCGAGTAGGCAGACCAAATCTCCTGGTTGAGCATGGGCTTGAGCCAGCGCTCTTTCTGCACTTCGGTGCCGTAGGCGGCGAGCATTTCCATATTGCCGGTATCCGGGGCCGCAGAGCCAAAGATTTGAGGTGCCGAGCCATAGCGACCGAGGATCTCGTTGAGCAGGCCGAGCTTTAGTTGGCCGAGACCCGGGCCGCCGAGCTCTTCGTCGAGGAACAGGGCCCAAAGTCCCTGGGCCTTCACTTGGTCTTGCAGGGGTTTCACAAGTGCTTTGATCTTTGGGTCTTTCGAGCGCACGGCGTAGGGGAAGACCAGGTCGAGGGGCTCGATTTCCTCGCGGCAAAATTGTTCAACCCAATCGAGCTTCTTTTGAAATTCGGGTTCCGTCGAAAAATCCCAGGCCATCGTTGTTGTCCCATCCAAAGTGCGACCGCGTGCAGTGGTAAGGCGTGCGGCGGTGAGCAGTGCTCACAGGTTGAAGTCGAGTGCCACGGGGGCGCCCGACGGCGAGCATCGCGTGTGATGCTGCAAGTTGCGCGTCTTCTATTCTTGCCAAAGCCTACTTGGGTGTAAAGACGCGGGGTGACGAGACGCGCGAGTCATCGTGTCAAAACTCCAGGGTCCGAAGCTCTAGTGCTCGCCAACGAGCTCGTTGTTGAAGGCAATCGATGGGGCTTCCACAGGTTTGAGACAGCCGTCGAAGACATCGCCACGCACCGACGTAAAGCCGAACTCGCCGAAGTGCTGGCCCTCGTGCTTGCAGTGCGCGTCTGCCATGTGCAGCGTGACGACCCGGCGATGGCCTTGCGTCGTATTGCCGCCGGTGCGGTGCAGGAGATGGGTGCTGAACAGGACGCAATCGCCTGGATCGAGAGCAAGGCTTACCGACTTTTCGTGAAACTCGTCATTTTCTTCCGCGCCAGCCGAAGCGAGGGCGCCAAAGTTGACGTCGTCTTTGAATTCCAACTGCGCAACGTCGAGGCGGTGCGAGCCGGGCACGACGCAGAGTGTGCCGTTGGCTTCGCTTACCGGGTCGAGTGGGATCCAGACGCCGACGCACCGCTTCTGGGGCCCGAAAGTGAAGTAAGCCGCGTCTTGATGAAAGGGGTGGTACGAGTTGGCGACCCCCGGCGGCTTGTAGATGAACATCAGGAGGAAGGCGATGAGGTCGTCGCCGATGAGGCTTGAGACGGCGTCGAGAACCTTTGGGAATCGCATGCACTCCGCCATCACCTCATCAAAGCGGTCGGGGTTCATGATCTTCCAAAGCGCATGTTCGGGGTCGTCGGGCATGGGCCTGCGCTTCTTCGCAAACTCGATGTCCTTTACCAAACGCGTGGTGGCTTCCTCGGGATGGGCGCCGTTGGCGATCGCGCTGGCGCGCGTCAAGTAACGCTCTATTTGCGTTGGCTCGAGAACCTTGGGGACAACGACGTAGCCGTTTTCGTTGAAGTGGTTGATTTGCTGTTCGCTCAAGCTGCCCATTGCGACTCTCCCTTGCCGCTGAGTTTGACAGATAATTGAGACGAACGAACCTGTATTTGACGCGCCCGGCGCTCGTGTTTCGCAAAGAGACGTCAGTACGCTCGGCTGCGCCGTCTTTCTATTTTCCCGAATTGGTGGGTCTGGCTGCGCCGGCGCGCTCTTGCGCGGTAGGCTTGGGCGATGCCTACTTCGTCGCTGACTCTGAACGATGCGCTGCGCGAACGGATCGCGGGAAACCTAAATGAGTTTGAGCGACGCGAACACGACGGCGAGGGGCTGCGGCGTGCCGCGGTGACACTGTTCTTGCTCGATGGCGGCGAAACGGACGAGAGTGGCGAAGCCTGCTTTGTGATTACCCGTCGGGCTCCCAGGCTGAGCAGCCATGCGGGGCAGTGGGCGCTGCCGGGGGGCCGACTCGATCCGGGGGAGTCTGCAATTGACGCGGCCCTGCGCGAGACCCGCGAAGAAGTTGGGGCCAGCTTGGGGCCGGAGTCGGTCCTGGGGGTGATGGACGACTATCCGACGCGGTCAGGCTATGTGATTACGCCCGTCGTCGTCTGGGGTGGAGCAGGGTGTTCGCTCGAGGCCAACCCGGACGAAGTCTCAGAGATCTATCGCGTGCCGCTCTCTGTGCTGGAGGCGAGTGGTGTGCCGCGCTTGCGAACGATCCCCGAGAGCGACCGGCCCGTGATTTCGATCGCAATGCTCGACACGAACATCCACGCGCCGACTGCGGCAGTGCTCTATCAACTACGCGAAGTCGCGGTACACGGTCGCGACACGCGCGTGGATCACTTTGAGCAGCCGGTATTTGCCTGGCGCTAGTTGCTCGTTGCTAGTTGGTGGTATGAGGTCGCTAGAGTCCGAGCGGCGCTGCGACAGGCGAGTTCAACACCGGCGCACGGCCAGCTCGTTGGTAAGCGGGGTCGTTGAGATGGAAGACCGTGTCCTCCAAGAAATTGTTCAAGAAGATGCGGTCCGGATCCCACTTCTCACGCACGTCTAGAAAGTCGGGCATGCGTTCGTAGCGGTGGAAAATCTCGGCGCCCGTGTCGTATAACTTGGCCCAGTGAGGCCGGGCCATCGGGAAGTCGAACCAGCGATCTTGTAGCTGGCCATAGAACTCATCGATGTGCGGGGTGCCATACGCTGTCGCGCATTCGATAAAGAGCGTCTCGCGCCCGTGGTCTGCTGCAAGCCACGTTTTGCTGGCGCCGGTAAACCGGCAGTGCAGGGCGAAGTTCACGGGGTAGAGCCCTTGGTCCCCGTACTCGGTGACGAGATCGATCGCTCGGCGCCACGCTTCGCTCGCGTGTTGGGCCGGGATCGAATACGAACTGTCCCAATTTTTGGGGTAGGCCTTTTGAAAGTGGAAGGCGTCCGATGCGTGACGAACGGTCGCGCCCGCGGTATCGGACATCCTGATTGCCGCTTTGTTTATCATCGGTGTGAGGCTCGGCATGTTCTGCGCGATCCACGGCGTGAGATAGTTGCCGCCCGTATTCTGCACCCAGGTGCTCACCTTCTCTCGCAACTCGCTAAGCCAGGTCTTCTTGTCGACGGCAGAGTCGGTTCGGTCCATGAGGTAGACCCAGAAGTGTGACTGAAGGGGATACCAGAACATCTCGAGATACTGGCTCGTCGCGAGCAAGTCCGGGAAACCCTCGAGTACCGCTTCGACGGGCACCAAGATTTTGTCGGTGTAGATCGCGTAGTTCTTCTCAAGCTGCAGCTTGACGGAGTAGATGATGCCAAAGGTGCCAAGCGCGACTTTGGCCGCGTCGAAGTCCGGGTCGGTGTCCTTAATCACCT
This sequence comes from Myxococcota bacterium, assembly GCA_047619425.1. Taxonomy (GTDB): domain Bacteria; phylum Myxococcota_A; class UBA9160; order UBA9160; family UBA4427; genus DUBZ01. Next base: position 2,984 of record JBLHOB010000182.1, on the reverse strand, counting down.
TCGGCGTGCCGTCGTGTTGAATGATCGTCATTTCGAGGATCGAGTCAGATAGAGCTGCGACACCAAACCCCGTGCCGTGGGAACCCGTCGCGATTGCACCACCCAGTTGCGGTTGTGGGAACAACGTGGGCGAGATGACGGCGAGGCCCGCCTCGGCACACAGCTTGGTGATGTGCTGGATCGTCATTCCGCATTCAACTTCGAGCGTCATCGCTTCCGCGTTCAAGTCGATTAGCCGGCTGAGACGGTGCATACGGATGATCGTGTCTTTGTTGGGGATCAGCGGGGCCCAGGAGTAGCTATTGCCCGCAGGACGGATGCGTCCGACCTGAGAGCGCGACTTCACTTCCTTGCACAACTCTTCGAGACTACCCGGCGCGATGACGTCGGACTCAATTTGATGATTTCCGATCCAGTTGCTCCAGCGTTCAATAGGCATGGGTCGATCCTCAGATGTTGATGCTGTTGGGGACAGAAGAAGGTCGCAGGAAGCCGTAGTCCAGGGGGCGATCCTTCATCCGCTCGGTGATGATGCCGTCGACTTCTCGCAGTGACGTCTGCAGTTTGCGAATGGGCCCGCGAGCCTCGGCCAAGGAACCCAGCGGGTAGCGAGAGTAATCTCCGAAGCGGTCGTACTGAAAGTCGCCAAACGTGCTGTACGTAAACTGCGTGGTTGCCTGGCTGATCGGTGGCAGCGTCTGATAGAACCGGGCTCGGTGCGCTTCGTGCTTCTTTAGCGGTGGCGGTGCGTAGGCAGATCCGACAAACGCCAGTGGATAGCGATAGAAGCGCATCTCAGCGTAGTGCTGGGACGCATGTCCAGGGCCCGCGACAAACAAGACATGGGTCAGCAAGTCGACGAGCTTCTTCTTTGTGTCGAGCTCGTCGTCCGGCACCAGGCCCACGATCCCTCCCATGCCGGGTGTTGTGAGTTCTTCCTTCCAGGCCTGAAGGGGTACATCGCCAGCAACATCGTCGTCGCACTCGTAGAAGGCGTCGATGTACTCGCCGACGAATGTATTGATCGGGTCGAGCCAGAGCTTCGCGTCATCTCGGTAGGGGTAGTTCTCGGGGCTGCTTGTGATGTGGCGCCGTTCGAGATCGACCGGCAGGGCGAGGTCCATAAAATTGAGAGCATTGTAAGCATCGATGGAGAAGGCTCGGTACTCCTCAAGCTTTAAGCTGTAGAGCTCTGCATAGATCTGTTTGCGATCGAGATAGTCTTTGTACGCAGCCTTGTTCGCCGCCATCGTGAAGCGAGTGTGCGGGCGCAACAACATGAAGATGGGATGCTTCTCGCCGAGTTGCCGAGGCGTCGCCATGCAAAATGCGTTCATGGCAAAGTGCGCGCGCAGCACATGACCGCAACCCGCGTGGAAGACGGTGTCGGCGGTTTCAAAGTAGAGCTTCGCGATTCGCCATCCCCAGCCCCGATCTTCCGGGTCGTCGGGGTAGTGAATTGCGTCGGGCTCTCCGTCGGGCTGGATCTGGTCGATTTGAATCGCGAGCGGGACCAGGTCAATTTCTTCGTAGAAGCCCGGCAACTCGAGGAAGACTGCGATCGGAGCGGGCAGGTACTTCTCCCGCCAGCGTGAGGCGCGGGTGCGTTTGATCGGTTTCGGTGAGAGGTAGGTCGGGCGGTCCTGCGGGCGAAGTGCTTCTTGCATGTCCCGGTAGTCGCAAGCGAATAGATGTCCGGCTTCGGCTTCTTCGTGCAGCGAGATGGGCCGGCCCATCTTCTCGGACAGTCGCTTCTCGATGCGCACAAGGTCGAGTGGGATCTTCTTAGACAGCTCGCTCAGGTACTGCTCTTGTTGCAGCGAAAGAGGGTTGGGGCCAGCGATCCGTCGCCATGCAAATTGGTCATCGCGGTCGGCACCTTCGACAAACTTGGGTGGCTTGCCCACGAAGAGTTGTTTGTAGGCTGTGATCTTGTCGAAACGAAAAGTGATTCGCTGCAGGAGGAAGCGAAGCTTCTTGATCCCCTGGTTCAAATAGGCGCCAACAAAGCCGGGCAAGAATCGGAACAACCACGAGGGCCCGTACTGCTCTTTAAACCATGGCCACTTCTTTGGTGTGCAGATCGGAAAGAGTTGATTGTCTTCCTTCGGCAAGTAGTGGTAGGCGTCGCGGGTTGAGGTCTTTGCCGCGGGATAGCTCCGCTTTGAGCCGGGCCGGGAAGGGGAAGTCGATTCGTTTGTCACGGAGCGCTCCTTGTTGTAGGTGCTACGTAGTTATGAGTTAGGCACGAGTTCGCTACGGGATTGCATGACATGCACGTCTTGCAAGACGATCACTAATGGCGCAATGGCCGTGAGCAAATCACGACTTGAATAGCACTAGTCCCTCTCTCCAGTCGAGGGGGACGACATGTTGAGGTTCGCGAATGCCCTTCAATGCAACGAGGCGTGGTTCGCCGAACTGAATCCCTGATACTTTCGTGCAAGCCGTGTGCAATTCTTCGGAAATGAGCACTTCATCGCCCACGGCCAAGTCCGCAATGCGAAAAGCTTGAATGACCGTTTTTCCGAAAAATTTGTCTTCGTCGCGAATGGCCTCGCCAAAATGGAGTCCGATGCGCAAGTGCAGAGGTTGGGCCGGATGTCCCTGGTTGTAGCGATCAAAGTTGCGCTGCAACTCAACGGCGCAGCGAAGCCCCTGGGCGGGGTCTGCAAACGCGAGCAGGAAACCATCGCCACGCAGCTCGACTTCGGTGCCTTGATGGTTGCGACAGATGTCTCGCACGATCGAGTTGTGGAGGGTCATCACCTTGTGCGCTTCGCGGTCGCCGAGTGCTTCGGTCATGATGGTGAAGTCCGCGAGGTCGCTGAACATCAGCGTGACATAGCCGTCTGGGGAGAGGGCTCCCGTCATGCTGGGGCGTCGAGCATCGACCGATGCCGCGACGACCGCGATCGAGGCTTTCACATCCGTCGAGGTGCTTCCCTGGGCTCGCATCTTGGCGGCGAGTACACGTTCGAGCC
>JBLHOB010000181.1:0-6389 GCA_047619425.1 Myxococcota bacterium | reverse complement strand
ACAGAACAAGGGAGTCGATCAAGAAGAACAAAAATGAATATGGAACCATTAGCGCCAGCCATCGGCCCCAGGGCACGTTGGCGAAAATGTTGCCGAGATAGCTTGCGACGGTTTCGCCCTCGCGTCCGGCTGCGCCGTCGAGTTTGCCGTAGAGATACGCGAAACAAGCTGCGGTGATGAGCCACGGCAATACACGCTGCCAAAGGGGCATGGGGCCGCGGGCGGGGGCTTGGGGTGCGGCGGGTTCGGTGGCAGTCATGGGGCTCCAGTTGGCTATCGAGCGGGCGCTTAGTTGTTCGTGAATTCGGTGCGTGCGTTCGGGCCGATATAGCGATCAAGGGTCGTCTGCAGTGGGGAGAGCGTGACGCCGAGTGCCTCTATGGCGGCACTGTTGTCAATGCGATCGTCGTGTTGCAGCACGCCGAGCATCGCCCGAGTGATCGCCGGGTTCTTTTGTGTCAACTCGAAAATCGTTGCAAGGCCCTGCATCACAGCAACGGGGATTGTGAGAAAGCGCATCTTGGTGCCGTATAGCGCGCCCGCGCGCGCAACCAACTCGCGGTGGGGGAGCGCTTCGGGGCCACCAAAATCAAGAGAGTGCGATGACGGCGACACATCTTCGACCGATGCGACGAGTGCAGCGAGCAGGTCTTGAATGTCGAGGGGTTGTTGGATCGTGTGCCCACCGCCAATCAAGGGGATTAGCGTTTTCGTCGCTTGTCCGCGTAGCGCGCGTGAAGCCGGGTCGTCGGGGCCCACCACCATCGGGACCCTCAGCACGGTTGTGGCAACGCCGCTGTTCTGCAGGATCGCTTCGGCTCTTCCTTTGGATGCGAGGCACGCATTGCTGGCGTCGGGTCGCGAGCCAAAGATGCTGAGGTAGACGATGCGATCCAGTTTCATCTCGGCAGCAGCTGCAGCGACGGCTGTGCACGTGTTCTCGTGTGCGTCGGGATACTTTGTGTCGGCGCCTTCCTTCAAGATGCCAACGAGATGAACGATCGCGCGACAGCCCGTCGCGGCCTTGGTCAGTGCCGCGGTGTCGCGGTAGTCGAGGATCTCGATCTCAGGTCGCACGCCGTCGGGCAACGCGGCCACTTGCTTCGCAGCGCGCTCGCTGCGCACAACGGCACGTCCGGGGATGCCCCGGCTTGAGAGCAAGCCATAGAGTTGTTGGGCAATTTGGCCATTGCCACCAGTAACGAGTACAGGTCGATGATCCGTCGGCATAGCTGCAGGCTAGCGAGTTGCGGCAGGTCGCGGTGGCGATTCGAATTAGAAAAGGAAAAACCAGCGGTTATTGTGCTTTCGGCGCTGCTCGCATTTGACACGGGAAAGCGCTCCCCCCTACCTTGCATAAATGCCCTCCAAATACGTCGATATCGCAGGTGTCGCGACGTTCTTGCGACATACGGGCGCTACAACGCTCCCGGAAGCACCGCCCGATCTCAGCCGCGGAGAGATTGTTCTCTGCCTGCACCACGGCGGAGGCAACAGTCGCAACTATGACGCCTTCTCGGCCGCACTCTGCGAGTCTCATTCGCCGGTGTCGTTTGACCTGCCGGGGCACGACCGATCTGGAACCCAAGTAGGGCTCGGCGATATCGCGGCCATGGCCGACTTTGCCGCCTCGGTACTGAAGGCGCTGCATGCGGATCGCCCTGCGGTTGTTGTGGGCCACGGCATGGGGGGCAACGTTGCCCTGCAGTTGGCGCTCGAACACAAAGAGATGATCCGCGCCGTGGTTGTTGCCAATACCTCGGCGTCTTATACGTGTGGCGATGAGATCATCGAGCGTACGAGGTTGGTGTCGATCGGGCGCGCAAGGCGGGACTTTGACATGAAGGCCTACGCGCCAGGCTGCGAGCAAAAAGTGATTCGCTCAGGCTATATGGACACACTCAAGACCGACCCGCGCGTGCTGTATCCCAACTTGATCGCCCTTCGCGACTGGCCCGGAGCAGGGCGCATTTCCACGATCGACGTACCGACGCTTGTCTGCAGCGGAGCGGGCGAGGGGGAGGCGACCCTTGGCGAGGCCGAGCGCATGGCTGGTGAAATTGTCGGCGCGCAAAAGGCAGTCATCGAAGGCGCCGCGCGCATGTTGCCAACGGAGAAGCCGGCGGAGCTTGCCTCGATCGTGGCCGAGTTCTTGGGGGGCCTGTCATGAGTGCGACCGGAAAGGGTGTGTCGGGCAAGGTCGCCATTGCGGGCGTCTACGAGCATCCAACGCGTTGGGCACCGGAGAAGACCGAGTCGCAGATTATGGCCGAGTGCGCGCGCGGTGCGCTCGACGACTGTGGTCTCGAGTTGAAGGACGTCGACGGGCTTTTCGCAGCCGGCATCGGCATGGGAATCATGGGCGTGGTGAACCTCGCCGAGTATCTCAACATCAAACCCGACTACATCGACGGCTCAAATATTGGCGGCTCTTCGTTTGTCTCCCATGTAAGCCATGCGGCGGCGGCAATTCACGCGGGCATGTGCGAAGTCGCGCTGATTCTTTATGGGAGTACCGCGGCGTCTGACGCCATGGCGATCGGCACCGGCATGGGGGGTGCCAACAAAGACCCAGCGGGTGCATTCGTTGGGCCCTACGGCATGACGACTGTGGGCAGCTACGCGATGGTCGCCCAAAAGCACATGGCCACGTACGGAACCAAGAGTGAACAACTCGCCGAGATCGCGGCTTCGACACGCCGCCACGCTGCGTTGAACCCCCAGGCGAAAATGCGCGATCTGATTGAAGTTGAAGACGTAATGGCGAGTCGAGTTATTTCGAGTCCGCTGCATTTGCTCGACTGCTGCATCATCAGCGACGGCGGCGGGGCGATTGTCGTGACAAGCATCGAGCGCGCACGGGACTTGAAGAAGCCGCCAATCGTCGTGCAAGGTTGTGGTGAAGCGATTTGCCATCAGGAGCTTGGCACGCCAGATCTTTTGACGGTGGCCGCCAAGCAAAGCGGCGACAAGGCCTTTGCGATGTCCGGGCTCAGCCGTGATGACGTCGACCTTTGCACCCTCTACGACTCGTTCACGATCACCGTGTTGGTCACGCTCGAGTGTCTTGGATTTTGCAAACCGGGCGAGGGCGGGGCGTTTGTCGAAAACGGTCGCATTGGCTTAGGTGGAGCCTTGCCGGTGAACCCCGACGGTGGGGGCTTGTCGTCGAACCATCCCGGTATGCGGGGCATCTTCTTGGTGATCGAAGCGGTGCGACAGCTGCGCGACGAATGTGCAGGCCGGCAAGTCGACAACGCAAACATCGCATGTGTGCACGGGACCGGGGGCATCCTCGGGGTGTCCCACAGTGGAGCCACGTTGTTGTTGGGGCGGGATTAGCGCGAGCCAAACGGCGCTTGGGTGCAGTGCTTCAATGAGTCGCGCGCGAGTCGTGGCTTTTTAGAACAGAAAAAATTGGACCAGCGGGGCAGGGCCACGATGGCAAGCGATAAGGCAAACGAGATGGCAAACGAAATCGCGTACACAAAGCAGCCGATGGATTGGGAAACCCGCGCCTATTGGGAGGGTTGTGGGCGTCACGAACTCGTCTTGCAGCGTTGTCGCGCGTGCGCGGTCGTGCAGCATCGTCCGAGAGCGCTGTGTGTCAGCTGCTTCTCCGAGGACATCGAGCATTTTGCCGCCAGCGGGCGGGGCACCATTTATACCTTCACCGTGACAAATCAAAACGGGCTTCCCGCGTTCCGCGAAGCTTGCCCCTATGTGCTCGCCTACGTGGCTCTTGAAGAAGGGCCGCAGCTCATGACAAACATCGTGGGTTGCGACGTCGAGGACGTGTCTATCGGCATGCCGGTCGTTGTCGAGTTTTGTGATGTTGAAAGCAATCCCGCCGAAGGAGCGAGTGCCGTGCCGAGGTTTCGTCCGGCATGATTCTCGATCTACACAATCATTCGATCAAATCCGACGACGGCCGCGCCAAGGTCGAGAACTATTGCAAGTGGATCCAAAAGCGCGAGTTGGCCCTTGATGGCTTCGTGTTGAGTGAGCACCGGCAGTACGACTCGACATCCGACTATCGACCTCTCGAAGACGAGTACGGATTGCTGATCTTGAAGGCGAGTGAAGTCGAGACCGAATACGGTCACGTCCTGCTGTTTGGAGTGAACGCCGATCTCGAACAGGCATTTGACTTCGCAGACGTGCGGGTGCCGCTCGAAATCGTGCTGCGCGAAAGCGAGCGCTGTGGTGCGTTCGCGGTACCGTGTCATCCAAGCCGCACGATCGTTGGCATGTTCTCCCACTTTGATGAACTCGGGCCGGCGCCCGGTGTCGAGGTCGTCGAAACTCTAAACGGCGGCGGACGTGGGACTGAAAACGTCGACTCTGTTCGCCTTGCCGAGGAGTACGGCTACAGAGGGATTGGGGGCAGCGACGCTCATATCGTCAGCCACATCGGGCGCTGTGTGACTGATTTCGAAGACGATATTGCTTCGATTGAGGATCTCGTTTCGAGTCTCGGCGGTGACCGCTACTGTGCCCGCTCGGTCGAAGTCGCCTCAGGCGCTTAGCCACAATCCAACCGACCACTCCCTGTTTATTTGAGGACCCCCCCATGCAGATCGACATTCCTGCTGTCAAGAAGGAGCACGTGGGCTTCGAGTTCGATGAAGCGACGTTTGAGATCCGCAGCGAAAAACTCGTCGCCTACGCGACCGCGTGCGGCGAGAGGGAAACGCGCTTTATCGATCCAAGTGACGCGAACTTTCGCGCGGTGCCCAACTACGCGTCTAGCTTTCACGGTCGACGCAACTTGCCCGAGAATTTCCCTGCGGATCTGAACCGCAGCTTTGACGCCGGTAAGTGCTGCGAGAGCCTTGCACCCATTCGCCCCGGCGACACCATTACTGGGCGCAGCCATATTCACGACATCTACGAGAAGACCGGCCGCTCGGGGCCGATGATGTTTGTCGTCCACCGGATGGAGTTCACCAATCAAGACGACACCCAGGTGGCGATCGTCGACTGGCGCCTCGTGATGCGATTGGGGGAGATGTAGATGAGTGACGCGAGCAAACGCGCCTACGATGATGTCGATTTTGGTGACGAACTTCCCGTGAGCATGGCCGACGTTAGCCTCAAGACGGTGCGCGTCTTTACCGCAGCCGCGGGCATGAATTTCAGCCGTTTCAACGATCACGAGAAGGCACGCGAACTGGGACTCCCCGGTGCAATCGTACCGGGGATCATGAGCCAGGGGATCTTCGCGGCCGCCATTCACGCTTGGGCGCCGGGTTCGACGATTACAAAAATCGATACGATTTTTCGTGCGCCCCTCGTGGCAGACACCGAGGTTCGCTTGCGAGGCGTCGTCACCGACCGAGACGACGAGGCCCGCACGGTGGAGCTCGATCTCACACTGCACAACGAAGCCGATGAAACCCCGGTCCTCGGTACCGCGATCGTGGTCCTCGATTAGAGTCTTGGCTCAAGCTCTTAGGCTGCCAGGGCGAGATCGGCGGTTACACTCTTCAATCAAGCAGCCCTCGCACCGCTAAACCCTCGCGACAAACAAGGCTTGGAGTTTTTACCGTGGCAGACAAAAAGTCTTTTTCCAAAATCTTGCGCAGTGTATGTGCTGCACAGGGTTGGGAGTTGTTGCCGAGCGGCGTAAACGTCATTCACCCGAACGGCCGGCATCAGGTAGTGAGCTTTGAGCTATTCGATTTTAATCATCATCCGGTCGTCCGACTGGTCAGCATGATCGGAACCACCCATTCGTTGAGCCTAGAGCAGGTCACTCAGGCGTTGCGCGCGAACATGGACCTCGCCCACGGTGCTCTTGCGCTCAACGGAAACGATTTGTGTATGACCGACACGCTCTCGCTAGCCGACGCGGACCCGGGAGAAGTCGAAGCTGCGGTTTCGTTCTTGGCCGAGATGGCGGACTACTATGAACAGATTATGTTCGGCACGGACGATCATTAGTCTTGTGGATGATCTCGCCGGTTGAGCTGAGGCCAATCGAGGGATGTCGAGTTGTGAGGGCGTAATGCCGATAACCCGGTTTTTGGTCGTCGCGCTTATGTCGGGATTCTGTGCGTGGGGAGGCTGGACGCTCGCAAGTCCCAGTGGAATCTTGCCGGGCTTTCTGCTTGCCAACCTCGGCATGGCGGTGGGCTGGTATTTCGGTCGGTCGTTTGTCCGCAACAATCTAGATTGAGAGCGTAAGCTACAACGAGGCTTGAGCCGCAAAGCCGGAGGCGAGACGAAGTGCAGGCACTGATGGTCCTCATGGCTTTTGGCCTCGCTGTTGCGATCTTTTTGACCATGCCGGCGGGCAAGGCGTTTGCGTCAAAGATCGGCTTGAAGTTGCCGAGTAAAAGCGATGCGTCAAATGAAGACCACGACTACTTGCTGCGCGTGTGTGG
>JBLHOB010000180.1:0-6397 GCA_047619425.1 Myxococcota bacterium | reverse complement strand
CGCAGCTCACCGACTCACCGACCCAGCGCGCAGTACACCGAGAGATCGAGCTGCCGTCCAAGGGCGCGGGCCGTGGCTGGGTACTGCACTCACAAACACTTCCGCGCACCGTAATTTTAGGCGAAGACGAACTCGAACCTCGCCTCGCGAAACTCGCCATGCTGCTCGGCACCGACCTGCCGTCGACACGTGGCGCTGAAGAAATCGATTTACGCTTCGCAAACCAAGCAGTTTTGCGGAGTCGGTCTTCCTCGCAGTGAGGCAGACGAAAAGTGGCGGGGCTTCGCGGATGCGACGCTTCGTCCATTGCTGGCCGCCTGGGAAACCACGGCCGTTCATTGGGGTGAACACATGGCACGTAAAGACGACCTAATCGTAGGGTTGGACATCGGCACGACGAAGATCTGCGCGATCGTGGCCGAAAGAACAGAAAATGGAGTCAATATTATTGGTACGGGGACGCATGTCTCGAAGGGTCTACGCAAAGGTGTCGTGATCGACATCGACGCCACGGTGCATTCAATCAAGATGGCAGTTGAAGAAGCGGAGATGATGGCCGATTGCGAAATCGCATCGGTCTACGCCGGCATTGCGGGTGGGCACATTCGCGGGTTCAACTCACACGGCGTGGTTGCACTCAAAGATCGCGAGGTACGACAGGCCGACATCCGTCGCGTGATTGACGCGGCAAAGGCCGTGGCGATCCCGATGGACCGCGAAGTCATTCACGTGATCCCGCAAGAGTTTGTGATCGACGATCAGGACGGCATTCGAGAACCCTTGGGCATGAGCGGTGTCCGCCTCGAAAGCAAGATCCACATCGTGACCGCAGCGGTAACAAGTGCTCAGAACATCGTGAAGTCCTGCAACAAGGCTGGGCTCAACGTGATCGACATTGTGCTCGAACCCCTCGCCTCGGCGCAGGCGGTTCTCGCCAGTGACGAGCGCGACCTCGGCGTATGCATGATCGACATCGGCGGCGGCACCACGGACATTGCGGTGTTTGCTGACGGCTCGATCAAGAACACTTCGGTGCTCGGTCTCGGTGGTTATCACCTGACCAACGACATCGCGGTCGGATTACGAACGCCGTTTGACGAGGCGGAGCGGATCAAGAAGACGTTCGGCGTCGCATCAGCCAGGTACCTCACAAGTGACGACGTTCTAACGGTGCCCTCCGTTGGCGGTCGGCGGCCACGTGAGGTGTCTCGCAAGATCTTGTGCGAGATCATCGAGCCCCGGGCCGAGGAGATCCTGTCTCTCGCGCGCCAGGAGATCGTGCGCTCCGGCTTGGTGGACCGCATTCCGTCGGGTGTCGTACTCACAGGAGGCGCTTCGGCGCTGGCTGGCATCTCGGAGCTCGCGGAAGAGATCTTCGAAGCGCCGGTTCGCCTGGGCTCGCCGACAAACGTCGGCGGCTTGCTCGAGGTCGTAAGAAGCCCGATGTACGCCACCGGTGTTGGCCTTGTGAACTACGGATTTTCACAGGAGTCGAGTCGCTTCCGAGGGTTTCGGATTCGCGATGAGTCAATTTTTGGCCGGGTCAAACAGCGCATGCGCGATTGGTTCTACACCGAATTCGCGTAGCGCGCGGGCCATCAGTCCGGACAGACCCGCCCTGTCCTCGGTAAAAGAAGAGGCACAAAAATTACGAATCGTGTTACATTCATCGCGTGAGAGTCACCTAGAGCGCGTGTGAGGGGAATCCAAAATGGGTAAAAAGAATAGAAACGACCGCACCGGAAGCAAGGACTCCAAGGAATCCGTCGACCTTCTGGAACTCGGTCCAGAGGACGGAGGCGACTTCTTGGAATTTGAAGACTCGGCGCGACAGATGGCCAATATTAAGGTCATTGGTGTCGGCGGCGGCGGCGGCAACGCACTCAACACGATGGTCCGATCGGGCCTTAAGGGTGTTGAGTTTGTAGCGGCCAACACCGACGCTCAGGCGTTGAAACACAATCTTGCGACAACCAAAATCCAACTGGGTGCAGAAGTCACGCGCGGTTTGGGTTGCGGTGCAAACCCCGACCGCGGACGCGCGTCGGCGCTCGAAGCACGTGATCGCTTGCGCGAGGTACTCGAAGGCACGGACATGGTCTTCGTCACCGCGGGCATGGGTGGCGGTACGGGTACCGGTGCAGCGCCGATCGTTGCAGAGGTCGCACGCGAGATCGGTGCACTTACGGTCGGTGTCGTAACCAAGCCGTTCCAGTTTGAAGGACGCGTCCGCAGCAAGCACAGCGAACGCGGCATCGACGAATTGCACTCGGTAGTCGACACACTGATCACCATTCCGAACCAACGACTGTTGGCACTCGCGGGCAAGAGCACGGGCATCAAAGATGCCTTCACTCTCGCCGACGATGTGTTGCTCAACGCAGTTCGCGGTATCTCGGACTTGATCACGATCCACGGCCTGATCAACCTCGACTTCGCAGACGTTCGCACCGTGATGAACGAAGCCGGTGTCGCGATGATGGGCACTGGCGTCGGCAAGGGTGACTCCCGCGCGATGGACGCAGCCGAGGCGGCGATCTCGAGCCCACTGCTTGAGGATCTTTCGATCCAAGGTGCACGAGGCGTGTTGATCAACATCACGGGTAGCGAGAACATGACGCTGTTCGAGGTCAACGAAGCTTCGACGTTGGTGCAGGAAGCTGCGCATGAAGAGGCCAACATCATCTTCGGTGCCGTAATCGACGAGAGCATGGAAGACGACGAAGTCCGAGTGACGGTCATCGCAACTGGCCTTGAAGGTGCCGAAAACCGCACCCGACCGCCGCGTCGCACACGCACCCTGGACGAAGAGGCAGCGGCATTGCCACCGGAGATGCGAGGCAACGTGACGTCACTTCGCCCCGAGCCCGAAGTTGTTGCGCAGCCGGCAGCGGTCGCAGCATCGCCGGCACCTCGCAGCGCCGAACGCGAACAGACGATCGACATGGACCTTCAGCCCCTGCCGGTCAATCCACACGAAATGGCCGATGCGGAAGCCAGCGCGGAAGAGTTCACCTCGCCCTTCGAGGACGAACTCGACACGCCGGCCTTCTTGCGACGACGCGGGAGCGACGGCGAAGAAGACACCGACGAGCCGGCGTTCTTGCGCCGAGCCCAGGACTAGCCTTTGGGGTAAGTCCCTGAGACAAACAATCTCACCAGAGGTTGGTGCCACTTGACGCACCGGAGGGATCGCTACCCTCCGGTGCGTTTTGCATTTGGGGCCGCGCCAGAAGCCGCCGGCCGTAAAAAATCACACAACCGTTTGCCAGGAGAAAGCCGTGCCCTCCCCCACCGATCTGATTCTTACATCCCGCACCGATGACATCGTCACCCTTACCTTCAATGACGAGCCCCGTCGCAACGCTATGACCGAGCAGATGGGCAAGGCATTCACCGCAAGCGTTAACGCCTTGGCGGACGACGACACGATTCGCGCCGTTGTGATCACAGGCGGTGGCAGTGCATTTTCAGCCGGTGGCGACCTCGACATGATCGCAGGCCTCGCCGAAGAGGCGCATGCGGGCGACGCGAGAGAATCGGTCGGCGGCTTCATGCGAGCCTTTTACGAACTATTTCTTTCGATTCGCTCGCTCCCGGTACCGACCCTTGCCGCGATCAATGGACACGCAATCGGAGCGGGACTTTGTGTCGCACTCGCCTGCGATATTCGATACATCGCCAAGGAAGCCAAAGTCGGTCTCAATTTCACCAAACTGGGGCTGCACCCGGGCATGGGAGCGTCGTGGACATTGCCACGCCTGGTCGGCCCCGCCGTCGCTGCAGAGTTGATGTACTCGAGCCGCATCATTGCGGGTCCCGAAGCCGCCGCCATGGGGCTCGCCAACCGCTGCCTGCCCGCGGCCGACGTGCTCGCCGCGACCCATGATGTGGCCCGTGAGATCGCCGGCTGCTCCCCTGTCGCGGTTCGATCCCTCAAGAAGGGGCTCGCCCACTCACCCGGCGCTGACCTTTCGACCCAACTCGACTTCGAGGCGTCCGAGCAGGCCATCTGCTTTGAGACCGACGACATGCTCGAAGGGCTCGCGGCCGCCCGCGCGAGGCGCGCGCCGAGCTTCTCCGGACGCTAGTCGGCGGCGAGCACGGGAGGAGACTTGGCTCGGCTAGTTAGGCCGCGCAGCCGCGCGCTTCCCGACCGTTTGTTTTGGCGACTCGGCTGCAATCGTCCATTTTTGTGTGAACCCGTCACATTGCAAAACTAATTGCGTCCGATACCTAAAGAACAATGGATGAAATGCGAAAGAGACTCTAAGTTCCCGCGCGCAATTCACCGGCAGATCTTTCGATGCGACTTTCACTTACGAGTTGAAAAGCATTGAAGCCGAATCGGGGATGTAAGCAGGAAGAGCCAGCGAAGTAGAACCGGCCGATGAACGGAGCAATGGGATGGAAACATTCCAATCAGCCGGGAACAGCACCGAGCTACACCGAACAACACCGAACAACACAAGCCGAAACAAGACAACACCGAACGTCATCACCTGATCGATGATCGATGAAGACACCTGAGGGGGAGCTCATGAGCCGCGCACTGAAGAGTCACAATCTGTGGTTGAGCGTCACATACATCGGCCTGATTCTGCTGATGGCTCGCGCATACGCCTAAGCACGAGTCGAGCTCCGTCTCGACTCAAACCAGATTCACCACGGCAGGGCCAGAAAACCAACGCCATGCCTGAGCCTGCCCCGCCCAATTTCCGCACCGCCGGCTGCGTGACCACTCCGAGCCACCGCATCCAATACAGCTCCTAGCATTCTTTTCCCTGCTTCCACACGACGAGAACCGGCAGCGCTTGCGTCCGCGTGCTGGGTGGTGGTGCGTCGCATCGCGGCGCCTTCCCAAACACAGAACGGGCGAGCCGAATTGGATTCGACTCGCCCGTCAATGCCTGGCTACCTGCAGCCTGCAACTTCTTCAATTTCTTGCGGCTTCTTCAACTGCAACTTCAATCGGCAACGAAGCACGTTACGCGTTCGCGCGCCGCTTGCTCACAGCGAGTTACCGCAGAAGAACTAGAGCGCCTCGGTCGGCGCCTGGATCTCCGTGGCATTAAAGAAGTATGCAATTTCGAGCTGCGCCGTCTCGGGTGCATCCGAGCCGTGCGATGCGTTGCGCTCGATGCCGGTACCGAAGTCGCCGCGAATGGTTCCTGCGGGCGCGTCGTCGGAGTTGGTCGGACCCATCAGGTCGCGCCAACGCTGGATGGCGTTTTCGCCTTCCATCACCAATGCGACGACGGGACCTTCCGTCATGAACGTTACGAGCTCGCCGAAGAAGGGGCGTGCTTTGTGTACTGCGTAAAAACCCTGCGCCTGTACCTCGCTCAGGGTCATCAACTTCATGGCCACAACCTTCAGACCACTGGCTTCGATAGCTGCCAGGATCTTTCCTGCGTTTCCGGCGGCAACTGCGTCCGGCTTAATAATTCCGAATGTCCTCTGTACGTCCGACATGTGATTCCTTTACTTCCGTTTTCAAGTCTCCCCGGATTCGGGGGCCGGTAACGTAGCGGATTCGGGTGGCTTCGCTGGAGCAATTTATCGCGGCAATTCGGGGCGCAGTTCTAGCCTACCGACAGCACGATCTTGCCGAAGTGTTCACTTGCCTTCATGATCCGATGCGCCTCGGGCACCTCGGCCAGCGGCATCACCCGGTCAACAATCGGACCGATCGCGCCGCTTTCAAGCGCAGCTCCAAAGCGTCCCAACAGCCCTGAGACGATCTCAGCCTTCTCGCTGTTTGGTCGCGCTCGCAGGGTCGAGCCCAGCAATTGGAGACGTTTCGCCAGCACCATACCCAGAGGAATCTCGGCCTTCGCTCCGCCCATCAACCCGATCAAGACCAGACGCCCCCCAAGCGAAAGTGCGTTGAGGTTCTGCGCAAGATACGAGCCGCCGATTGAGTCGAGGATGACGTCAACGCCCGCACCGCCGGTTGCTTCTTTTGCAGCCGCGACGAAATCGCCGCTCCGGTAGTTGACCGCGACATCGGCCCCCAGCTCCAGACACTTTTGGCACTTGTCGTCGCTACCCGCGGTGACAATGCAGCTGGCACCCGCCTCTTTTACCAATTGAATGAACGCGGTACCAATGCCACTGCCACCACCGTGCACCAGTGCGCTGCCACCATCGCGCAATCCGGCGAGCTGAAAGACGTTTAGAAATACCGTCAAAAACACTTCCGGGAAGGCCGCCGCTTGCTCAAAGGACAAGCGTTCGGGAACGTGCATCGCACTCCCCGCTGAGACCACAACCTCTTCCGCGTAACCACCGCCACTAAGCAGCGCCATCGCGCGATCTCCGGGCACAAAGGTCGTCACGTCACTCGCGACCTCGACCACCTCGCCCGCGCACTCAAGGCCCAAAATATCGGACG
>JBLHOB010000179.1:0-6444 GCA_047619425.1 Myxococcota bacterium | reverse complement strand
AACGCAGGCGATACCGAGACACAGTGGGTCAAGAACATGGACGCGAACCCGAACGTGCGCCTGCGCATCTCCGATGCGATCTACGAGTTGCGAGCTGAGCGTATTCGCGACCCGCAAGAGGTTGCGACTTTCGGCAAGGCGTGGACCGATCACTCGATGTTTCACCGCGATCCGGTAGCACTCGAGCAGGTCTGGATTTACCGACTGGTGGGGCGCTAAGCGTAGGAGCGCAGCTTTTTCAGGCGAAGAGCGCAGCGAAGCAGAGCAGCGCCGACAAGCAGCGCGCGCTAGGGCGCGGCGATCGCGTGCCCGATCATCGTGCGGCCTTCAAAGACGGCCTTGTCGAGCACGTTGTACTTGTCCACAAAGACGAAATCGAATTCTTGGTTTTCGTTCACGTCGTTGTGAAGCATCACGATGAACATGTCCCCGGCCGCGGGCGCAGGATCGACAGTGATCTCGACATTTTGATTGTCACCAGCGGCTACGTAGGTGTGGCCGACGTAGATGTCTCCATTGGGCTCACCGTTCTCGAAGGGATGCATCACAAGCCAGCCATTGTCGGCGATATGAACCTCGGAGAATGTGAGTGTTGCGCCGTCTCGCGTCGCGTCTTCAACCACGATCCAGTTTTCGTCGCCGTTGCCGACCTTCATGACCATCTTGACAATTGAGGTGCATGCGGTGAGCGACGTGAGCATACCGATGACGAGTGCGACGCGAACGAATTGCATGGGTGTTCCTCCCGGGTGGAGCAAGAAGGTATCGCAGGCGCCTGCCTCTTGCCGCGCTCGCCGGTCCCATCCTTTCGATAGATAAGACACGCGACATCCAGAGCCTTTCGAGCGGAAGTGGCGCTCGTCGGTGCCTCCATGCCATGCTTGGCGCGAACCGTCGGCTCAATGAACCGTTCGACGAGGACGCGAAAAAGCGCCACAGGAGGCAGATCGATGAAGGCTGTTGGAATCGTGATCGCACTTGTTGTTCTCATCGGAGCGGGAGTTGCGTGGTGGGTGTCAACATCACTCGACCGAGAGATCGCGACAATAATCGAAGAAACGGGCACGGATCTCCTCGGGGCCACTGTCAGTGTCGCCAGCGTAAAAACAAGCCTGCGCGAGGGAAGTGCAGCAATCAACGGGCTGAAGATCGCCAACCCAACCGGCGATGGCCTCTCCTTCTCCTCCAAGCCTGCCTTTGAACTTGACGAGATCGCCGTCGGCATCGACATCTCCGCCCTGGGCGACGGACCCGTGCCCATCAAATTCGTCCGTGTCGTCGCACCACGACTGAACGCAGAACTCACTGCTTCGGGCTTGAACCTTGACGTCCTTCGCAAAGGCATGGGGAACGATGACGGAGCAGTCGAATCCAACGGCGAAAACGCAAGCGGGGACGACGACGAAGAAACGCAATTGCGAATCGATCTCTTCGAATTCCTAGAGGGCTCGCTCGAAGCAGACACCCAGGCTATTGGCGGCGACGTGAGGAAAGTAAAACTCCCCGCCGTCCGCCTGACGAACCTTTCGGGCACCTCGGCAGAAATTGGGCAACAAGTGCTCGATGTGTACCTCAAGAAGGCTTCGAAAGAGGTCGGAGTTGGACGCCTCGAAGAAGAAGCCAAGAAGCAGATCGATAAGGCTAAAAAGAAGGCGAAGAAGAAGGCTGGCGACGCGGCGCGCAAGCTGTTCGGTAGGGAATAGCGCGCGAAAAGCGCCTCTCGATCTCGGGACGCGGTGTTGGCTGTGCGCTCGCACCTATGGCTGCGCTCCGTGAGTAACTTGGTTTCGTTACCCTCCCGCAAACCCCACCCCTACCGCAACAACCGGAGACGCAGCCTTGGTCCGCCATTTCATTGCCTCGTTCATGTTGATCGCCCTAAGCGCGCATGCCGCCCAAGCCGAAAAGCAGCTTCTCTGGGGCGACACCCATCTGCATACAAGCAATTCGTTTGACGCGTACCTCAATCTCAACACGAGTGCCGACCCGGAGACCGCGTATCGCTTCGCGAAGGGCCTGCCTGTCATTCACCCGTATCACAGGGCTCGGGTTCAGCTCGAGACGCCGCTGGACTTTTTGGTGATTGCCGACCACGCGGAGTATCTCGGCGTCATTCGCACGGTTGGCGAAGGCGCGATGCCCAAGGATGACCTCGGCCCGATCGACGGCGCGATCGCATTTTTCGCCGAGTGGTGGCTCGAACGTCTCATCTCGAAGGACGAAGGAGGGGCTCTCTTCGCCTCCATCCTCCCGGACACAAACGACGTACGCGGAGCGGCCGCGGACGCAGCCGAAAACGAGCGCCCCGCCATCATCCCAGGCGAAACGCAAATGGCGAAGTCGACTTGGGAAGACGCGGGCAAAATCGCAGACGCACACAACGAGCCGGGTACGTTTACCGCGCTAATTGGCTGGGAGTGGAGTGCAGTCCCTGCCGGCTCCAACCTTCACCGGGTCGTTTTCACCAGCGCGAACGCCAACACAGCCGCTTTGTTCCGGCCCTTTAGTTCGGTCGACAGTATGTACCCCGAAGACCTGTGGGCTTGGCTCGAAACGACCGCCGAAGCTAGCGGTGCCGAATTTGTTGCAATCCCCCACAACTCCAATGTCTCAAAGGGTTTCATGTTCGACGTGTCTTCTCTTCGCGGAGCCCCAATGACGCGAGAATACGCCGAGTTGAGACAGCGTTGGGAGCCGGTTGTCGAAGCCACGCAATACAAAGGCGACTCGGAGACACACCCCGCCCTTTCACCCAATGATCCCTTTGCGGACTTTGAAACCTATACGCACTACATCCAACAGAACGCTCCCGAGTACATCGCTGGCAAGGGTGACTTCGTGCGTTCGGCCCTGCGTCGGGGCCTGGAACTCGAGCGTGAGATCGGCGTCAATCCCTACCGCTTTGGGCTGATCGGCTCGACGGACAGCCACACCGGACTCGCCACCGCAGAGGAGCCCAACTTTTGGGGCAAGTTCGCGCGGGACTCGATCCCCGAGAACAAGCAAAACATACGCCCTGGCAGCCGGGGCCGAATGGGATGGTCAATGTCCGCCTCGGGTTTGGCGGCAGCCTGGGCGAGCGAGAACACCCGCGACGGCGTGATGGCGGCGTTCAAACGAAAAGAGGTCTATGCGACGACGGGCCCGCGAATTGGCGTGCGTGTCTTTGCAGACTTTACGCTCGGTGAGGCGGATCTATCACGCCCAGCATCCGAACTCGAAGCTGCTGGCGCTGTTGTGATGGGCGGAGTTCTTGGACGCGCAGCCGGCACCGCGGCCCCACGTCTGCTCATCCACGCAACCAAGGACCAGCGCGGAGCAAACCTCGACCGAGTCCAGGTCGTTAAGGGATGGCTCGACGCGACGGGGCAAAGTCGAGAACGAGTTTACGACGTCGCTTGGTCCGACGAACGGATACCCGACGCAAATGGCCAACTGCCCGCAGTCGGCAACACCGTCGACCCCGTAAGCGCGTCATACACCAACGACATTGGGGCGGCCCAATTGTCGACGGTCTGGTTTGATCCAGCATTCAACGCCGACCAAGCCGCCTTCTACTACGTGCGCGTGCTCGAAATACCAACACCGCGACACTCCACCTTCGATGCACTCGCGCTGGGCCTCGACGCAACCACGACGGGAAAGCCGTGGTTCATCCAGGAGCGCGCCTACACGTCACCGATCTGGTACGCACCGCGCTAGAGCCTGCGGGTGCAGCCACAAGAGCGGCCCGCAATCACACCCGTTCGATGATGATCGCCGGTGCCATTCCGCCCGCGGCACACATCGTAATCAGACCGCGCTTCAAGTTGCTGCGCTCGAGTTCGTCGAGCACCGTGCCGATCAAGATCGAGCCCGTGGCACCGATCGGATGGCCGAGCGCCATTGCGCCGCCGTTGACGTTGACCTTCTCGCGGTCGAGATCGAGGTCGCGGATGAACTTCTCTGCCACGACCGAGAACGCCTCGTTGATTTCAAACAGATCGATGTCGTCCTTGGTGAGGCCCGCCTTGGCGAGGACCTTCTCCGCGGCCGGAACCGGGGCGTTGAGCATCAAGGTCGGGCAATCGCCCATGTTGGCGGTCGCCACCACGCGAGCGCGCGGCGTAAGGCCTGCCTTCTCAGCGTACCGCTCCGAGGCAATCAAAATCGCCGCGGCACCGTCAACGACGCCCGACGAGTTGCCGGCGTGATGGACGTGATTGAACTCGCCGATGTCGGGGTATTTCTGACGGATCAAGTCGCCGTAGGTCGTCCCCTGCTTGTCGACCGGGATGTTCATCCACATAGCGAAGACGGGATTGAGGCTCGACAGTTTCTCGATCGTCGTGCCAGGACGCGGAAACTCTTCGTGATCAAGTGCCACGGAACCGTCTTCGTTGAACACCGGCACCAACGACTTATTAAAGCGTCCCTCGGCGATCGCACGGGCGGCGCGCTCTTGGGATACCAACGCCAAGTTGTCGACCGCAGCGCGATCGATTCCTTCCAGTGTGGCAATTGCGTCAGCACACACGCCCTGCTGTGACTGCGGGTGCTTGGCTCGCAAGCTCAAGTTGCCCGAGTCGATCATCGGCGGAACGGTCTGATCGGCGATCTCGGTGATGTAACTCATCATCTCGGTGCCGCCGGCAATCACGAGGTCTTCCATACCCGACATGACCTGAGCCGTAGCAAGACTAACCGCCGTAATCCCCGAACCGCAGAAGCGGTCGAGCGTGACGCCCGAAGCCTTCACGTCGAAACCGGCGTCGAGAGCTGCCATGCGCGCGAGGTCGCCGCCCTGTGAACCGCGCTGGGTACTCGTGCCCCAGATGATGTCGTCTACTTCTGCGGTGTTCAGATCGTTTCGTTCGGCCAGGCCCTTCAACACAGTCGCCGCGAGATGTTGCGGGTGAAGATGAGCGAGGGCGCCCTTGCCCACTTTGCCTACGCCACGCGGGGTTCGGCACGCGTCGATAATAAATGCATCGGACATGGTGTTGCTCCTCTTCTTACTGACAGTTTGCTGACTGTGTGATGGATCGTCTTGGAATGAAGTCGAACGGCTTAGCGGTTCGAGTGCTCGAGACCGCGCGTTGAGACGCGGCGAGGATGCCGTTACACGGGGCCAGAAGCAAGCGCCCGAAGCGCCGCTGCGCACGAGGCTCACCACACAACAAACGAGTCGCCCTCACACCTTCGCGCGCATTCCGCCTCGCCCGGCGATCAAGGGCAAGTCGAGTGTCGAAATAATCCCGGGCTCCGCCGCACATACGGCGGGGATTGCATTGAAGACACGCATCCCGGTTGCCAGACAACCGCCCGCATTGCCGTCTCCGGTTTCGGGGTCGGTCATCACAGTTTCTTGAACAATATTGGGTTGGCCTTCGATCTCGATGCGATTGGCGTGCACCACGTCGAGTTGAGGCCGCGGCCAGTCCGGCGCGGCTTCGGGGAATAGCCGGTGAAGATGGTCGATGAAAATGCGCGGCTTGCCGTCGACAATGCCCTGCAACTCAATGCGGTGTGCCGCGCACTGGCCCGGCTCAACGCGACCGTACTTGAAGTCGACCGCCTCCGTAGCGCCCCATCGCTCGTACACTTCGTTAACGCCTTCGACCTCAACACCCAGTGCGTGAGCGATCATATAGAGAGGGCCTCCCCAGATTGACTCCATCAACCCCTTGCTCTCGAGAAGCGGCGTGGCCTCCATGTGCGACTGCAGCCCCATCATCTGAAGGCTGGCTTGATCGGGGTAGCCACCGCCGTCGATGAACTCGGTCGTGCGAACACTCTCCACCTGCCCGCAAAGCCCGAGCAGTGTGAGTGGAAACAGATCATTTGCAAACCCCGGATCAATCCCACCGCTAAAGAACGTGCTCTGGCCTGCAGCGCAAGCTGCCTCAACCGGGTCGCTCAATTCGTCGGGCACTCGACTCGGATTTTGAAAGATACCCATGCTCGTGTCGACGACGTTCTTCCCCGCCGCAAGAGCCATCGTGAGGTTCTTCATGTTTATCTCGGCGTGCATGGCGCTAGGCCCAAAGTACGCGACGGCATCAGCGTCTCGCGACAAGACCTCCTCGCAATCCCGCGATGCGACGATGCCCGTTGCCGGGACGCCGAGTAGTTCGCCAATGTCGCGGCCGTCTTTGTCGGGGTTGTTCACAATCACCCCGACGACTTCGTAGTTTGGATGGCCGAGCAAGCTTCGCAGTACGGCCTTTCCGACGAACCCGGTGCCCCAGACGATCACACGAAACATGGAATCAACTCCTTTTCGATCAATACGCGTGAAGGCATGCAATCGTTTTTGCTACGCCCGCGTCTTCAACCGGGTCATCGGGCAAGGAGATCAGAAAACCGTTGGCGACATCGCCAAACTCGTCCATCAACTTGTCCGAGATCTCTTCATAGTGTCCCGACGGAACAAACGCGTCGAGTATCTCGTCGCTCACCAAC
>JBLHOB010000178.1:0-6451 GCA_047619425.1 Myxococcota bacterium | reverse complement strand
ATGCGCGCGGGTATTGTCGAGAAGAGCAACGCGCTTGAGTTGATGCGCGCGGTCGGACTCGACGTTTAACGGCCCGGCCCAGGTGCCGAGTTGCGGGCAAGAAGACACCGGTGCGGCGCCCCTTCAATCCGTCGATTGCCGCTAGAATGCTTCGTGTTGTTTTGTAAGCAATGAGAATTCAGCAGGCTTTGCGCAAGAGCAACACCGAGCCGGGTTGTCTATCCTGCAAGCCAAGTGCTTACTCGACTTTCAAAAAACGCTCCGTCCAACGTTGCCCGAGTCATACGCGGACTATTCGCGGTGCTTGTAGCGGTTGCTTCGCACAGTGCCGCGGCCCAACCACTGATTTGTGTCGCCGAAGGTACGCCCGTCGAGGCGTACTCCGCGCGCCTAGCCCTCGCCTCCGCAGAGCCCCAACTTGCCAACGTCGACGAGCGTTGGCAGCGCACCGCAACCAACGGCTCGAACATCCGCCGCGGCGAGCCGATCACCTTGACTTGGAGCCTCGTGCCCGAGGGCACGACCGTGGGGCGAGCTCTAGGGTCGAACAATGAATCCAATGACCCGAGCGACCTGCGCAGCTATTTGTCGGCGAACTACGGCAACGAAGCCGCGGCAATCAACATCCTGCAGGCAGCGCTCGACGGCTGGAGCCAGGGCCCGGGGATCACGTTCCTCTATGAGCCGAACGACGATGGTGTTGATTTAAATTCCGCACGCGGCGTGCTCGGCGTGCGCGGCGACATTCGAATCGCGGGCCACACAATCGACGGCAACAGCGGGACCGTCGCCTATGCGTTCTTCCCGGACAGCGGCGGTGACATCGTGATCGATACCGACGACGCGTTTAACGCGATCGCGACGAACCTCCGCAACGTCGTTGCTCACGAGTCAGGACATTCGATTGGTCTCGGACACGTCTGCCCCGTCGATCAGAGCAAGTT
The DNA here is from genome assembly GCA_047619425.1 of Myxococcota bacterium. Taxonomy (GTDB): domain Bacteria; phylum Myxococcota_A; class UBA9160; order UBA9160; family UBA4427; genus DUBZ01. The sequence goes on along the minus strand of JBLHOB010000178.1, from coordinate 5,507 downwards.
GATGGAGCCCTTCATCACCACTAGCTTTGACGGCCCTCAGTTTGATGATCTACTCGGGGCCCACCGCAGCTACGGCGACAACGCCGAAGAGAACGATGTCGTCGACGAGGCAGTGGACATCGGCTTTGCGGTTGGGACGACTCTTGTCGCCGATCGCCTGGCCCTCGACGACAACTCAGATGATGACTGGTACAGCTTGCCACGAGGACTCTTGTCCGAAGCCACCATCACCCTCACACCGGCGGGTGCCCCCTATCCTTTCCGGGCGATTTCAGACGCCATCTGCACCGATGTCAGCACAATCCTATACGACCCTCGGGACAACCAGGATATGAGTCTGACCGTCTTTGACTTCGACGGCTCGACGATTGTCGCGGATGCCGACGAATTTGATGAGGGTGGCGTCGAAGCGTTGAGTGATGTGCGTCTTTCAAAGTTCGGCGGATTCATTCGCGTCGGTGCGTCCGGAGTCGACTCCGTACAACCTTACGAACTTACCGTCACGCTGGTGCCCGAACCTTCGAGCACGTTGCTCACTGCGGCAGCAGTCGCGACCCTCGCACTCTTAGTACGGCGGCAGGCGCGCCCCGGCCCTTCCCCGCTGCAGAAGTCGCCTAGCCCTCTGCAGGTGCTTTGAGTTCGACGGTGTTGCCGTCGGGGTCTTTGATGTAGATCGACGGGCCGTTGCCCTGGGCGCCGTAACGCACCCCCGTCTCGCTCGCCTCAACACCATGGGCCTCGAGGTGAGCGCGGAGGGTGGCTTCGTCAAAAACTTCGAGACGCAGGCAGAAGTGATCCATGTTGTGGCCTTCGGCTTGCGGCGACGCACCGCCCAGTTTTCCGAGTCCACTTTCGACGGGCACGATGTCGATGAGTGCGGCGCCGGCTCGGAGTTGGATTAAGCCGAGTTCGGGCGGCAATTCTCGCTCGACGCTACAGCCGAGCACATCGCAGTAGAAACGCACCATTGCGTTGGCATCGACCGCGCGCAGCACGACGTGATCGAGGGTTTCGATTTGGATCATGTTGTCGGGCCTTTCATTCATTTTGTTGTGACGAGGGCTATAAAGCCGCGGCGGGCAACACCCGATGCCAAGCAGAGAACGTTTGAATTGCGGGTTCGGCTTTCTTGGCGCCTTGTTTGTCGACTGGTTCGAAGTCAGATCGTATGGGCCGCGCCCCCACATTTTCTCGGTGTACATTCACTCGCGGTCCACCAGAGTGCCGCGCCCCCCCCCGCGCTGCCACGTGGATTCTCGCTACAACCCCCGCAAATCACGGCCGAGCGTGCTATTCGATCCCCTCGCAGAAATTGGGGCGCGCGCACGAACACGTGAGCATCGCAAGCCAATCGGGTGCACAGCGCGATCTCATCGCCGTGCACTACGAGATACCACCAGACATATTCGACCCAAAACGCACATAGAACCACGGAATTAAAGGGGAATTCAGCATGCTCGACCTCATGAACATCGCCCAGACCGAATCTGCCGGCGAAGACCTTCTCGGCCTTTTGAGCGGCCTCTACGAATCCAGCAGCGTCCGGCCCGACGGCTTCCCGGACGCCGTAATCTGGCAAGGCGGCAACCACGACGGCACCGTAAACCCCGTCGCCCACTCACTAACCGACGCATACGCGCTGCTCGGCACCGTTGCTGCAGCCGACGTGCTGGGCCTTCCCTTCTACGCAATTCCAATGTGGTCGCAGTACCGCCACGACCTGAAGCTCGAGCCCTTGAGTTGGTTCGGCAACATGCCCTGCACCTCGATCAAGTGGTCGACCGCAGGCGATGCCTATGTCAATGATGGCAAAGGTGGCAAGGTCGTCGTGATGGGCAAGAGTGGCAACGCACCTCTTCGTACCCAGGCCGGTGTCTACTGCAACGTTCGCCCGTACGGTTGCGTCACGGTCGTGCGCTGCATGCCTTGCCTTCCCTACTCGCAAGACCGCGCGAAGTTCAACGTCGACCCAAAGACGGGCATCGTACACTCGGAGATGAACACCCCGGGCGTACAGATGGCCTACGCGAACCGACGCTTCTTGCAAATGGTTCACGAAACCGGTCGCCTCGGACGCGTCGCAATGAAGCCCACCCAGGCAATGGAAGACGGCATCAACGCCGGCCTGCTTTCGTGGATGCTCCAGGGCACCAAGTTCAACGTCGGTCGCAAGTACGCAGTCGACGGATATGTCGAGCACAAAGACGCAGTGGACAGCATCGTGGCGCTGCTGCCCGACGACTTCAAAGACGGCATGGACGAGTGGACGGGACAGATCGAACTCCATATCGCCGACACCAACTACGGCCTACTGCTTTGGGACTTGATCGAGCAACAGGACGTGATCATCTTGGCAACGGATCTCGACGGCGATCGCCTGACGGATCTCTTGGCCGATGTTTCCGATCCATTGCGACGCTTTGGCCAGATCGTCATCGACAAGGTCGGCGCCAAGAACTCCATGAACGATCTTTGGGGCGAAATGGGCTACACGACGGGCAACGGACGTGACATGACGTCGGTGATGTACCGCAAGTCGGGTCCGCCGATCCACGAGCAGACCCTCGGTTCTGCAGACGCCATGTTGCTGCGACTGCTGGACGGCGACGAGTCGATGGGCGGCACCAAGAAGCCCTACGATCCGCGCATTCACTTCGTGCTCATTCGCGACGCATACCGCGATGCCAACCCGGACAACAAAGAGCTGCACGCCTGGCTCGATGCCGCCCTCGAAACCTTTGACAAGATCTACGGCGAAGATCGCCCGGGCTTCCTCGAAGGCTATGCGGCATTGAAAGAGGCGATCACGCCCTGGGGCGCGTAAGTAGCAATCCCAGCTAGATCGCCGAGGCGCAGGCCTCGACTACGAAAATGAAAATGGCGGCCACTCATTACGAGGGCCGCCATTTTTTGTTTGTCTCTGTCTTTCTTTATGGATTGAAGCGATTCTCTATTGATAGAAGCGATTCTCCGCTTCACGCTCGAATGATGCGGGGCTAGCCCTTCATCTTCTCGAGCATCGCGCCCATCTGCTGGTGGATCGCGTTAACGGCTTGCAGCGGTCGCATCATCACCTTGAACTCAATGATCTTGCCGTCGTCATCGCAGGTGATGATATCGACGCCGTTCATGTACTTGCCGTCGGTGGTGCGTTCGAATTCAAGCACGGCCGTATTCCCAGCAACCACTTCCTTGATGTAGCGAAACTTGTGGTCTTTGGGATTGACCTCTTTCGTCTCGTCCTTCTCGCCACCACCACCGAGGGTTGCCCCAGCGGCGTTGAGATACATCTTTGTAATCTCTTTGCCCTTTTGGGGAGTGAATACGACGGGGGAGTGGAATACGACATCGTCGTGAAGCAGGTCGTCGAGGCCTCCCTCAAGGGTGCCCCGCATGTGGGCATGCCATTTTTCCATTGTCTTTTCCATCAGGCTCATGCTGCATTCTCCTCGTTGCCGTCCCCTTGCAGGGCGCTCAAAGCGTTATCGAACGAATCGTCGAGCTGCGCGTCGATGCTTTCATATCCAGGCGCATTCATCGCAAGCGACCACCACGAAGGCACTTCGTCTGAGGTCGCGACTGTGTCGCTGAGCAAGAGCCTTCGCACCCCGGCCGCCAACTCTTCGACGTAGGGGGCGGGGCGCAAATCTCGTTCGCAAGCCGACACCATTGGGTCGGTGCCTGGCTGGTAGTGCGACGCGAGGTCGGCGATCTCGGCTTCCCACGCATCAAGTCCTTGGTAGGCGGGCTTTCCAAAGTCGGGCACCAGCCCGCCACCCGCGAGACCGCGTCCGGGCAGAACCAGTGCGGCGGCAACGCGCTCGCTACGGGCCGCGGCGAGCATAAGAGCGACGTAGCCACCAATGCCCGCGCCAATGACGACAAACTCGTCTTTGGCCTCGACCCCCGCTGCGCTCATCGCGATGTCCGCATCGGCGAGAAAGTATTCGGGGGAGTAGCCATTGCCGGCGACGTGCGCGGAGGCTCCGTGCCCGGCGAAGTCGAGGGCATACACCGCGCCCTGCCAACCGTCGAAGGCGACGTTGTTCAAGTCGGCATGGCTACCTCCGAGCTCGTGCAGCAACAGGGCAGCTGTGCCCCGGCCTTCTTTCAGCAGGTGCAGTTCGATTTCTGTACGTCCGTGAGTCAATCGCATCGTGTTCTACCTACGCCGCCTCGAGGAAGTCGAGAATGACTTCGGCCGTGGCCACGGGTCGTTCCATATGAATGAAGTGTCCGGCGCCTTCAATAGTCACGCGCTCGAGTTGCGGAACATGCGCAAGACGCCCGTCCAACATTTCTTTCGGCAGAGGGCCCCAGTGGTCTTGTACCGAGCCAATCACCGCGAGCATTGGCACCTTGAGGTTTGCCCAGTGAGGTGCGATCCAGTCCGGACGAAACGGCCCAAAGCCTCCACTCGTCAGCATCGCGTCGCCTTTCCAGCGCCACCCATCATTGGCTTCGCGCGCCGCGTGATAGACGAAGTAGCGCAACCAAGTTTTGTCGAGCAGCGGGTTTTGTTGGCCACGACGTTCGACCAAATCATCGAGGCTTGGACGTGGGTTCCAGTCGAGCTTTTGCTCGGCGCGTTTGCGCTGATCCAGAAAGTGGGCACTTCGCTCGGGCAAACTCATCGCCGTAAAGTCCGGCTGCCCAGGACGTGCAAAAATACCGTCGTCCGGCGGGCCAAAGCCATCGAGGCTTACGAGCTTGCCGATCGAGTCGCCGGCCAAGATCGCCGAGTCCGTCATCTGCCCGCCGCCTTTGCTGTGCCCAACCAAATGCGTGCCCGGCCCAAGCTCGCGCAAGATATGCAGCGTGTCTTTGACGTCCATCATCCATGGATACGCACCACAGCGTGACGACTCGCCGTGCCCTCGCGCGTCGACCGACACCACGCGATAGCGCTCGGCCAAAAGCGGAGCCATCAGGTCGTAGCCACGCCCATGGTCAAAGAACCCGTGCGCGCACAAAATCGCCGGCGCCTTCGGGTCGCCCCACTCGTACGCGCGCAGCTTTGCGCCGTGGGTTTCGAAATAGCGAAACCGCTCGGGCGCAACCGTGCCGGGACAATGGGGTTCAGGAGTCTTCATGGGGAGGGGCATTTTAGCCAGATGCAGGACTGCGTCGAGTCGCGATGATCAACCCGGCAAAACCTTTGTTAGAATCAACGGCATGCCAGGCAAAGTGCTTATCGAGAAAGAAGGTCATATTGGGTGGATCGTTTTTGATCATCCCGAAAGGCGCAATGCGCTTTCGGACAACATGTGGGCAGAACTTGCTGAGGGTTCGCAAAAGCTGAACGACGACCCTGAGGTGCGGGTGGTGGTGCTGCGCGGTGCCGGAGAGAAGGCCTTCATTTCAGGTGCCGACATTTCGCAGTTCAATCAGTCCGACGGGGAAGAGACAGGCGATGCGATCGCGTCCCAGGGCGGCAACGCCTTTGTCGAACTGGCCAACATCGAGAAGCCTGTCATTTGCATGATTCATGGCTTTTGCATTGGCGG
>JBLHOB010000177.1:0-6457 GCA_047619425.1 Myxococcota bacterium | reverse complement strand
TGAACGACTTGGCGCCGGGGCTTCCCGAAGTCGACACGGCGGTAATGGCCAAGCTCGCAACACTGGGGCAAGTCGTCGAGTACATGAACGGAGAACTTGAGCAGGCCGGCGGCAACGCCATGCCGCAACACGCCGCGGGCGCCACAGCACAGCCGCCAAGCGTAGACCTTCACGCTCTGCTGCTCGAAGTTGTTTCTGAAAAGACTGGCTACCCGCCCGAGATGCTCAACATGGAGATGGAACTCGAAGCCGATCTCGGCATCGACTCGATCAAGCGCGTCGAGATTCTTTCTTCGATGAACGATTTGGCGCCGGGGCTTCCCGAAGTCGACACCGCAGTGATGGCCAAGCTCGCGACACTGGGTCAAGTCGTCGAGTACATGAGCGGGCAAATGGGACGCGAGATCAAAACGAGCCCTGTCGCTTCGGCTTCCGCCGACGAAGCTTCCGGAGATGTCGACGAACCTCCGGCTGCACCCTACCTCGGTCGTTACGTGCTTAATGCCGTAGAGCAGCCGGCAATCGGTATGGCGCAGAACGGTCTCTTTGGTTTGGGCAAGGTCGCCGTCACAGACGAGGGAACTGGACTCGCCGAACACGTCGCCAACGCTTTGACGGCGCGCGGCGTAAATGCCATTGCAGTTAACGAAATTCCATCGGGCGAACTTCGCGGCGTCGTTTTTCTAGGCGGATTGCGTGAGGTCGCAAACGATCTCGATGCGACGCGCGTAAATCGAGAGGCTTTCGAAGTCGCACAGGCAGTCGCATCGCGCTTCGAAGAGAAGCCCGCCGGCTCGGGTGTGTTTGTCACGCTGCAGGACACCGGCGGCAGTTTCGGAACCAGCGATTTCGCACCCGCCCGCGCATGGCTCTCGGGTTGTGCAGGACTTGCTCGCACGGTTGCTCAGGAATGGCCCGGGGTTTCGGTCAAGGCGATCGACCTCGAACGCGCCGGGCGCAGCGGCGAAGAACTCGCCCATGCGATCGCTGAGGAACTCATTGCAGGCGGCCCCGATCTCGATGTCGGGTTGAATGCGTCGGGAAAGCGCGTGGTCTTGCGAAGCCAACACGTTGATGTGGTTCGCGGAACACCGATGCTTGTTGACGGCGACGTCGTGGTCGCTTCGGGCGGAGCCCGCGGTGTCACGGCGACCACCTTGATCGGCCTGGCGGGTGAAGCGGCACTACGCTTTGTCTTGCTAGGACGCACTGCGCTCGCCGACGAACCCACTTGCTGCCAGGGTGTCGAGGGAGATGCGGCGCTTAAGCGCGCTCTGCTCGCGCAATCGATCGCAGACGGCGAGAAGGTTACACCCGCCATCCTTGGAAAGCGGGTCGGCGCAATCGTAGCCAGCCGCGAGGTTCGCGAGACACTATTGCAGATCGAGAAGGCTGGCTCACAGGCGCGATACTTGGCCGTCGATGTCACGAACCTCGACTCGGTCTCGTCGGCACTTCAAACCGTTCGCTCCGAATGGGGTGGCATCGCGGCAATCGTGCACGGCGCGGGCGTCATCGCCGACAAGCGAATCACCGAGAAGACCGCCGACCAATTTGATCGCGTCTTCAACACCAAGGTCGAGGGACTGCGAACACTGCTGACCGCGACGGCGGAGGATCCAATCTCTCTGCTCTGCTTCTTCTCTTCGGTTGCGGCACGGTGCGGAAATGTCGGCCAGGTCGACTACGCGATGGCGAATGAGATTCTCAACAAAGTTGCGATCGCAGAAGCAAGGCGACGCGGCGGGGCGTGTCTTGTGAAATCGTTGGGCTGGGGCCCCTGGGAAGGTGGCATGGTGAGCCCGCAATTGAAGGCACACTTTGAGTCCATGAACGTGCCGCTGATCCCACTTGCTGTCGGCGCCAAGATGTTGGTCGACGAAGTCGCGGGCAGCGCACCGGAACAAGTGGAGTTGGTACTGGGCGGCGAGCCCAAAGCCGAGGCGCTGGCAGATGGCGAGGCGCATGAGCGAACCCTCTGCGTGAACGTCGCAGTCAGGGATAAGACGCACCCCTATCTGGCAGATCATACAATCAAGGGCACGCCGGTCGTTCCCGTCGCATTTGCAATCGAGTGGTTCTCACGAGCCGCCAAGGCCTTCGGCCCCGAGTTGGTGCTCGCAAGACTTTCAGACCTCAAAGTTCTACGCGGCATCGCACTGCGCGACTTCACCACAGCTAGCGAACACTTCGTCGTCAACGCACGACAATTGACCAATGGAAGTGGCGCCACACTCGCACTCGAGTTGACCGACCCGAAGGGCGGCATTTACTACCGGTGCACGGCGGAACTCGTAGAACAACGCGGCGTCGCGCAGGCAGGTGAGAGTAATGTCGAAGCACTGTCACTTGGCAGTTGGGGCGACGCCGAAGTCTACGACGGAGAGCTGCTCTTCCACGGACCCGAGTTCCAGGTGATCAAGAACATCGTTGGCATTTCGGATCGCGGCATGGTCGCTGAGCTCGCAGGCGTTGCGCAGGCGAAGTGGGGCGACGCTCCTGGTAGTGAAACCTGGAGTTCAGATCCCTTGGCGTTTGACGGCGGACTGCAGCTCGCACTGCTCTGGTGCAAACATGTGCTGGGCGGTGCATCGCTACCGACCGGCATCGCCCAGGTTCGAATCTGGGCCGACGCACCCAATAGCGGCCCAATCCAGTGCATCCTCACGGGCCAGTCAGCCAAGGGCAGTAAGAGTGTTTCGGATCTTGCCTTTCGCGACGCCAGTGGGAATTTGTTCGCCGAGTTGATCGGCGTAGAGACGCACCTCTTGCCGGGTCAAGGTTAGGCGAAGCCAGTTGTCGGACTCTTCTTCCAGCCGCAAAGGCAATCCCTCATTCGAGCCGATTGCAATCGTCGGACGCGCCTGCGTTCTGCCGGGAGCGCTCAGCCCCAAGGAACTTTGGGAGTTGGTGCTCGGCGGCAGGGATGTGCTCCGGTCGGTGCCAGAGGGACGTTGGGGAGTTGCGCCAGAGCGCATGCTCGCAAACGGCAACTCGGCCGCCGACCGCGCGTGGACGGATCGCGGCGGATACGTCGAAGGCTTCGAAGCGTGTTTTGATCCGAGCGGGTTCGCGATCGAAGCTGCCGACCTCGTGCCTCTCGATCCACTGTTCAAGTGGGTTCTCCACACAGCCCGCGAAGCACTGCGCGATGCCGGGCACGAAAACTCCGAAGCACGTGTCGGTGCAGTCTTCGGCAACTTATCCTTTCCCTCCGCGTCGATGTCTCGTTACGCCGAGTCGGTCTGGCGAGGCGACTCTCACTCTGACGCCGAGACTGCGCCCGATGCGCGCAATCGCTTCACGTCGGGGTTGCCCGCGTTGCTACTCGAACGCGCACTCGGCCTTGAGGCCGGCGCCTTCGCCCTCGACGCCGCATGCGCGAGCTCTCTTTACGCCATTAAGTACGCCTGCGATTTGCTGCACGACGGCAAAGCCGACGTCATGCTCGCCGGCGCGGTTAATTGCGCGGACGATCTCTTTATCCACGTCGGGTTCTCGGCACTGTCCGCGCTCAGTAAGAGCGGGCGCAGCCGTCCCTTTAACAAAGAAGCTGACGGCTTGATGCCCGCCGAGGGCGCGGCGTTCGTTGCACTGCGCCGACTTGAGGATGCGCGTCGCGATGGCGACGAGATCCTCGGTGTGATTCGCGGCGTGGGGCTTTCGAACGACGGCCGGGGACAGGGCACGCTGGTCCCCGCAAAAGAAGGCCAGGTTCGCGCGATTCGCGCAGCGTATGAAGTAAGCGGCCTTTCGCCGCAAGACATTTCACTGCTCGAATGCCACGCGACCGGAACTTCGATTGGCGATGCCACCGAGATCGAAAGCCTCTGTGATGTCTTCGGCACTCAGCCGGAGCCTTTGGGCATCGGCTCCCTCAAGAGCAACATGGGGCATCTCATCACCGCGGCCGGAGTTGCGGGGCTGATCAAGGTGATCGAAAGCATGCGCGCGGAGATTCGCCCGCCGACACTGCACGCTGACGACCCGATTGAAGCGCTTGGCGATTCGCCTTTTCGCATTCTCGATAAGCCTGAACCGTGGCAAGTGCCTGCTCACGTCAGCGATGGAATTCGACGCGCCGGAGTGTCGGCCTTTGGTTTTGGCGGCAACAATGCCCACTTGATCGTCGAGCAGTATCAGGACGCTGCCGCCGACACGGCTGCGCCACTCGTGAAGCCCCCGATTGCAGAACATCAAGAGCCGGTCGCAATCGTGGGTGTGGGTGTCGTCGCGTCGGACTGCCCCGATCGTGCTGCATTTCGTGACGCACTTCTTTCTGGTGGCAGCTCTGTGAAGCTAGGCGCCGACGGAAAACTCGAGGGACGTATTGACGCCTTCGACGTCGACATTGCCGCGCTCGGAATCCCACCAAAGGATTTGCAACAGACGCTTTCGCAACAGCTCTTGATGCTGGATGCCGGACGACAGGCCGCCGCTGAAGTGGCGACTCTTCCAAGAGAACGCACCGGTGTCTACGTCGGCATGGGCGCAGACCCCGAAATCGCGCGGTACGGCGCGCGCTGGCGACTGGCGAGTCGGGACGACCTTGCGGAGAACCGGCCAGGCGATGACGCAAGCGATTTGCTCGCCCAAGCACGCGACGGCGTTGTGAGCGTACTCGAGTCTGCCGGTGTGATTGGCAGCATGCCGAACATCGTCGCGAACCGACTGAATCGCCAGCTCGATCTCGGCGGGCCGAGCTGCACGGTCTCATTAGAAGAGCGCTCTGGACTCGAAGCACTGGGCATCGCGGTGCGTGCGTTGCAACGAAACGAACTCGACGCGGCATTGGTCGGCGCAGTAGACATGTCGTGCGAGCCCGTGCACGTCGCAGCAACACTGGAGTGCGCCGGTCTTGTGCGAGCCGAAGTGCCGGGTGATGCCGCGGTAGCACTGGTGTTGAAGCGTCTCGACGATGCGCTGCGCGACGGAGACAAGATTTACGCGGTCGTTGGGAGTGACGACGAGGCTGCGAACCAAAAGACGGCACTCCGCTTCGGACCGCGCAGTGAGATTGGATCCCTCGAGCATCGCTTCGGACACGCTCATGCTGCGTCGGGCTTACTACACCTTGGTGCAGCCGCCCTGTCACTTCATCACCGCCAACGACCGGATGGCACGCCTTGGCTCTCGTCCGGCAAGCGCACGGCAAGCATTGCGGTCGGTGCCATGGACGGCGAAGAATCGATTTGGACTCTCGAAGAGCACGTTGAATCGACGGCTCACGTGGAGCGGCTCACGCCGTCGTTCCACATCTACGAAGGCCGAAACGGCGACGAGGTGTTGGCCGCACTCGGTGCGGGTAACACCAGTGCCCTTGAAAAGTTGGGTACCGATGCGCGTCTAGTCATCGTGGCCGGTGACGACGACATCCTCGAGCGGCGCATTGAACGCGCACGCGCACATATTCGTGGCGGCGCGCCGGCGGGCGAGGGCGTCCACTATCGCGCGGCACCCGTCATCGGTGATCTCGCATTCGTGTTTACTTCTGCTGGCTCTGCGTATCACGGCATGGGGGAGGAACTCCTCGCGATGCTTCCCGAGTTGGGGGACCGGCTCGGCGGCCGTTTTGACGGACTCGCCGATGCAATGGGTTGGGTCTTCGACGATCCGAAGAAGTCGGCCACCAACGATCAACGCCTTTGGGGCGCATCGTGTCTCAGCCAGATGCACGCGGAACTAAGTCGCGGCCTACTCGGCATCCAGCCCGATGCAGCGATCGGGTACTCGTCGGGTGAGAGCAACTCTTTGTTTGCACTCGGCGCCTGGACCGACATGGACGCGATGCGCAAAGAGATCGACGAGAGCGCGCTCTATACCACCGAACTCGCGGGCCCCTTCGATGCAGTTGCTCGAGCGTGGGCAGCAGAAGACGGAAACCGAGCCAATACTTCGCGAGTTCGCTGGTCGGTCTGGGCGCTGTTGGCACCGGTCGTACGAATCCGTGAACTCGTCGAAGCCGAGCAGCATCTTCATCTCGCAATTATCCACACCGAAAGCGACTGCGTGATCGCGGGCGACTCGGACGGCTGTGCGCGCGTCGTTGCGCAAGTGATCGAAGAGTTCGGTGGCGGGCGTTGTCACGAACTCGAATACAACATGGCTGCACACGTGCCCGAGGTCGACGCCTTTCGCGAAGAGTGGCTCAGCATCCATCGACGCAACGTCTCACCTGTGCCCGGCGTGCGCTTCTACTCGGGCGGCAGCGACGCGGCCTATATCCCCGAAACCGAAGCCTGCACGCAGACGATCATGAACCAGGCCCGTCAGACCCTCGACTTCTCGCGAGTGATCGAACGCGCTTGGGCCGACGGCGTAAGAATCTTTGTCGAGCACGGGCCGATGAGTGTGTGCTCGGGTTGGATTCGCGACGTGCTTGGCGAGCGGGCCGAGCAGGCAGTCATCGTTTCTCTCGACCGCAAAGACCGCGGCATCGAGATCGTCTTCGAGGCGA
>JBLHOB010000176.1:0-6464 GCA_047619425.1 Myxococcota bacterium | reverse complement strand
GGCTTCGTGTTCCCGGGTGGGATCGCAGTTAGCCCTTCCGATGGTGCGCTCTATATCGCGAGCACGATCTCTGGAGAAATCTGGAGCTACACGACTGCTACCGGGCTCGTCGCGCCACCGACCGTTGCCAGCGGTCTACTCGCTCCGGGCCCGATGGTCTTTGACCCAACAGGGGCGAGTCTCTATTTCATCGCCGAGGTTCCCAACGGCCCGGATACCGACACAGCCATTCAGCGTCTCTCAATTCCAGGCGGGTCCGTAACGACGATTGCCAGCGACGCTACCGCCAGCTTCTCGAGCATCGCCCTCGAGGGTGGCTTTTTGTACGTGAGTGATTCATTGGCCGGGACGGTCGTGCGCTACACGACCAGCGGCGGCAGCGCGACGACAGTCGCAAGCGGTCTCTTGGCCCCGGCCGGTATTGCCTTCCTCTCGCCCACGCAGATGTTGATCGCCGAGACCAACTCCGCTTCCGTGGTCGAGTATCACGAAAGCGGGGGAAGCTGGAGCTTTGATCGAGAAGTCCTGGCCCCTGCAAGCGGCGTTACCGGGCCGACCGGAATCGCACTCGCGCCCAATGGAAGCCTTACCGTTAGTTCAGCGTTTTCGAATGAAGTCGTTTCAATTGATCTCACAAGCCTCGCCGTTACAACGCTTGTTCCTCCCGGTAGCGGGTTGTCGACACCGGGCTCCATCGTCTGGAACGGCAGCACCCTCCTCGTCGCGAGCCGTGCCGGCAACACAGTCGATTATTTCGATACCGCTGGATCTCCAACCGGGATCACTGCGCGCGGGCTCACAGCGCCTGCGGATTCTGGTGTCGGACAGACTGCGGCTGGCAATCTGTTGGTCGCGAGTGCCGGCGCAAACAACGTGACTGAATACGATGGAGCCACCGGGGCGATCCTACGAACGTTTGGTAATGCGTGCCCCCTCTCTTTTACCGACCCCTTCGATGTCGCGGAAAACGCGGCCGGTGACATCTTTGTTTCATGCGCACCGACCGACGGCATTCGGCGCTTCGATGCCATTGGTACGTCGGTCACGTTTATTGTTGCGGGTTCGGGCGGGCTCGGGAGTCCGCGCGGCTTTACCATAGGCCCCAATGGCAATTTCTTCGTCTCGAGCCTCACCGGCGAAGTGCTCGAGTACGACGGTGTCACCGCCGCCTTTCTCGGAGTCTTCGTCGACACTACCGGCAATGGAGGCGGGCCTGTCGATCCATATGGGCTGCGCTTTCACCAGGGCAGTCTCTTCGTCGCATCGAACTTCCCAAATGAAGTGAAGGAATTCGATGCTACGACGGGAGCATTTATTTCGACCTTCGTCGCTTCCGATTCCGGCGGCCTGTCGGGACCGAACGGCTTGGCCTTTGGTCCGAATGGCGATTTGTACGTCACGAGTGCAGGCGATGACACCGTGAAGCGATACAACGGTGGGAGCGGTAGCTACGTCGAAGACTTTGTCAGCACAGGAAGCGGCGGACTCAATGCACCGTTTGATCTCGAGTTCGCAACGGCCTCGTCTCCCCAAGCAGTTCCGTCCTTGTCTCCGGTCGGCTATCACATCGTCGTACTTATTATGCTGGGCATAGGCGCCCTGCGTCGCGGCAGTACCCAAGGCTGGTCGCGATCAAACGGAGATCACAGTTGAAACGCATTCTGATTGCTTCGTTAGTCATAGCTGCACTCGCAGCGGTCGGGTTTTGGATCGTACGTTCTGGCGCACCCGACGATCCCGACGCCGGGATTAAATCCCTAGAAGCGTCTACCCCGCCTCTACTCGAGGGCCCAGGCGTGGTTCCCCTCGACCAGACCAGTCAGCAAGTGTTTTCCGGTGCCGATGGTGAGCCCGAAGTCTGGACCCTTCGCAAGCGCGAAGCCGCACGGGACCAGATCGCTGCAGAATTGCTGCCGACGCCCGAGCCTCGTACTGCCTTGCCTGACGGTCGCACGGAAACCGCGCGCGCCCTCGATGCGCAGGCGTTGGAAGCATGGAAAGTGGGCGAGCTACATAACGCCCTAGAAATGTTCGAGGCGGCAGTGGAGGCGGATCCAGACGACTGGGTTCCACGCTCTGACTATGGTCGACTTCTAGTCATGATGACGGACTACGAGAAAGCGGGCCCTCATCTCGAGCGTGCCGCCGAACTCAATCCCGATTCCCCCCGAGTTTGGCTCGACCTCTACTCGTACTACCAGCGAAACATGCAGCTTGAACGTGGCTTCCACGCCTACGAAAAAGCAAAGCAATTGTCGGGCGGCGCTGAAATTGTTCAAGATGACACTGGTTTGTGGCGTCTTGAACATGATTCGATCTATCCCTGAGCAAGGCGATCACTTTTCGCGTTTTTGTGTGTTTTCCACCGCGGCCTCAAGTAGAGTAGCTTTCGAGAATTTCTTTCACTGACGGTTCTGGTTGCAACGCCCATGTTGGGAGACGCCACTTAACCGTGCTTGTAGGGGTGGTTCATTTGAGCTCTTTAACTCGATCATTCGTTCAAACAACAGCACTCGCGTTGGTTTCGCTCGCGCTAATCGTGCCGATGTCCAGCGCCGACACCGTAATCGAGGGTGCAACTGATGGTGGTGCGCTCGTCAAGATTCAGGTTCCAGATACTTGGAACGGTTCACTCGTCATCTACAACCACGGGTTTGATCTGGGCGCCATTGTCCCCTCAACGCCCAGTCTTGGCCCACTCGCTGGCCTGATGTTGAGCGAAGGCTATGCCGTAGCGGCATCGAGCTACCAGCAGAACGGTTGGGCGCTCTACAAGACCAAGAACGACCTGCAGAACCTTGTCGGCCTGTTCAAGGCAAACTTCGGAACGCCCGACGAAGTTCTGGTTCACGGCTTTTCTCTCGGCGGCATCGTCACCGCTAATGCAATCGAAAAAGCCAACCTTGGCAACGTAGTCGGTGCCTACCCCGCATGTGGTGCGATGGCGGGCAGTCGAAGTTGGGACGGTGGTCTCGACCTTCGTCTCGTCTATGACGCCGTTTGTGACGGCGTTCCCGGTGCGGCGATTCCCGGTGGCGGCACGGGTCTTCCCGAACGCTTCACCACGTCGTCGTTTGGCAACGCCCAGTTTGGTGGCGCGCTTCAGGCCTGCCTAGGCATCTTCGCTCCGCCGGCGTTTCGCACTCCCGGGCAAACCTCACGCCTCGCCGAGTTTCTCGACGAAACCGACATACCGGAAAGCTTCCTCGTGACCGATATGGGCTTCGCAGTGTTCGCTCTTTCCGACCTCATCTTCGATCCGGCCAAGTTGGATGGGAAGCAAGGAGTCGGAAACATCGGTGTCGCGTACGAAGACGCCGGCATCAATGCCTCGATCGAGCGCGTTGCAGCCCATCCCGGTGCCGAAAACCGACACAAGAAGAACTACACGGCCACTGGTAAGTCGGGTGACGTGAAGATCGTTTCGGTTCACACGGACGGCGATGGCCTGGTAGTCGTGGAACAGCAGCAGCCCTATGTCGATGTCGTCGATCCCGACAACATCACGTTGGCCGTAGTTAACGAAGCAGGCAATACCCACTGTGGCTTTACGGGCGCTGAGCTCACGGCCGGTTGGGAATCGCTGAGAGGCTGGGTGGCCGGCGGACCGCAGCCCACCGTCGCAAGCATTCAGGGTACATGCCTGGCGATCGAACCTTTCGCAGGTGGTCCGTGCCGCTACGACCCGGCATTCGTGTTGCAGAGCTTTGACAGTCTCGTGCCGCCGCGCTGAGCCGCGAATCCGATTGAAGACAACGTCCCAAGCGGGGGCTGGCGGTCACGCCGGTCCCCGTTTGCTATTTAGGCGTCGCGGGGGCTGGCTAATGCGAGTCGGCTCGTGCTCGGCCGATGCCAATACTGGGCCGACCTACTTGGACCGCCCTCTAAGCCGTGGACATCTCGGAGGCTAGTTCTTCCGAGCGGCTTTTCGCAGCGAGGAGCATTGCCGAGCAATATGCTTCTACATGAGCTTGGTCGCCGTACTTCACGCCGAAATGGCTGAAGCGGAGGCTGCATGTCCCTTTGAAGCGAAGACGTTGATTTCACCCGGTTCGGGGCGGATCGTTCAACGATGCGGGTTCTTCGTGGCACCGCTACCCGGACATCTTCAGGAAATGGGGCTTATACTTCCTATTCTCAGCAATCTTGTTTCTAATGGATAACCGCAAAAACCTCCTGGCAATGAGCGCGCTCTATCGACCGCATTGACCCTATGACTCTCTACAAACGCGTCACCGCTGCAACCTTAGCGACTGCCTGCTTGCTCCTTTTCGCCTGCAACAAGTCAAGCAACAGCAGCGGAAACAAAAAGAGCGCGAGTTCTTCGCCGAACATCCTCCTCGTCATCTCTGATGATCAGGGCGTAGATGCTTCAGCTCAATATCCCTACAGCACCGACCCACCTGTCACACCAACCCTCGACGCTTTGGCGGCAGAGGGCGTCGTCTTTGACAATGCTTGGGCAACGCCGGCCTGCACCACGACGCGAGGCACCGTGCTCACCGGAATGCATGGCGTGCACAGCGACGTTTCATTCGTCCCAGCGTTGCTTCAGACGAACCTGCAAACGCTTCACGCGCACTTGGCCGAGAATGACGCGACGGATGAGTACGCCGCCGCCGCCATTGGCAAGTGGCACATGGGTGGACGCTCGCCTTCAGACATGCATCCGGGCGACGTCGGGATCGAGTACTTCGCGGGCAACGTTGCAGGGGTGATCGATAACTACAACGACTGGACACTCACGATCAACGGGGATTCAAACCCGAGCGACATCTATCACTCGACCCGCATCGCTGACCTCGGCATCGACTGGATCGATGATCAAGAGGGCCCCTGGTTTCTGTATCTCGCTTTTGTCGCGCCCCACTCTCCATTTCACCTGCCCGACGAAAGCCTTCACGATCGCTCATTGTCCGGCACCCCCGAAGACATCGAAGACAACCCGCGCGACTACTACTTGGCAGCCATCGAGGCGATGGACCACGAGCTCAAGCGACTACTCGATTCGATGAGCACGAGCGAACGTGAGAACACTGTGGTGATCTATGTCGGCGACAACGGAACCCCTCGAGCGGTGCGGGACTCGGCGGTGTACCCGGGGACGCACAACAAGGGCTCTCTGTACGAAGGTGGCGTGCGGGTGCCGCTGGTGGTATCCGGGGCCGGAGTAAAGCGGGGCGGCGAACGGGAATCCGCACTGGTCCATACGGTGGACTTGTTCGCGACCATCGCAGGACTTGCCGGCAGCCCTGACACCCGTGTGCACGACAGTGAGAGTTTTGCGAGTCTTCTCGATGAAGACGGGGTGGGCGCGCGAGACTACAACTACACCGAATTTCAAAGCGCCGACGTCACGGGGTGGGCGGTACGCGATCAACGCTACAAACTCATCACGTTCGAGGATGGCACGCAGGAACTCTACGACTTGGACGCCGGTATCGACGAGGCGACGAATCTACTGCCGGGTGACGCCGCCATCCAAGCCACCGCGTCAGAACTCGCCGAAGTAGCGGCGAGTATTCGACTCCCTCTCGACGAACAACCGGGCAACGAAGTCACCGACATCACTGACGCGATCTTCGACAGCCTCGACACGAACTGTGCAAGCTTCGTTTCCCGAAGAAGCTCCGCGGTCCTCGACGTCTTCCACGACCGCGCTTACATGGGAGATCTCGTGATCTCGGTCGAAAATGGCAAGTGCGTTTTCGAGACCAACGACATCCCGAATCATGACTTCAATGACGGCGCCTTCGACTTCGCCAACGCCGTGTCAAGCCAAGATGATTTTTACGAAGTTACGGCGGCCCCGTCGTTTGCAGGGACCCCGAGCCCACTCACGCTAACGAGTGACAACGCCCTATTGCTCAACGGAGTGAAGGTCGACCTACTTGCCGCGGGCTGCTTCGGCGTGGGCGACGGGCGCATTGGCTGCAATGACATCAGTCAACCTTGGCGCTACGACCCGATGTTTCCAGCGAGCGGGTTTCGGGTGGACTCCCACAATGCGCACACCCAACCGAGCGGTGCATATCATTATCATGGCCCTCCGAATGCACTCTTCGAACTCGGATCAGCGGAGGGTTCGCCCGTCGTGGGGTTCGCGGCAGACGGCTTCCCGATCCTCGGCTCGGAGTTTTATGACGCCGGCGCGGATGCGGTCCGATCGGCCACGTCGAGCTACCAACTTAAGGCGGGTACGCGTCCGGCCGGAGTGGGGGACCCCGGCGGCGTCTACGACGGAACCTATCGTGACGACTACGAGTATGTCGACGGCGCAGGAGATCTCGACGAATGCAACGGCATGACGATCGACGGTGCATACGGCTACTACATCACGAATGCGTACCCCTACGTTGTGGGCTGTCTCATGGGAACTCCCGACCCATCCTTTAACAAGTAGTACTCAGCTGGCCCCGCAGATCCGTTTGCATTCAACATTTGCGACCATCGAGTCCTGCCCC
>JBLHOB010000175.1:0-6469 GCA_047619425.1 Myxococcota bacterium | reverse complement strand
AAGTGGTCCGTCACACCTCCAATGCGCACGGCCCCAGGCGGAAGTCCAACGTTCGGCATCGACCTCGCTCGAGCGATTGCAGAAAGGCCCCTAGTCCAACGCATCGTACGCGAACCGGTAAAGGGCGGCGTCCTCTTCGGCACCGGCGAAGCCCGTGCCGTGCGAGGTGCGGTAAAGCGCGTCGAACTCGATATCAACGGAAGCCTCTACTCGCCGCCGGATCAAAACAAGCGCGTTCGCTACACAATCCGCACCGAAGGGAAGTTGCCCAAGGACAGCCAGCTCCGAGAGGATCGAACCGCCTCGCCGCGACGGCGCCCGGAGGCCTACAAGAGCCTTCCCACGCTGGGTCCCGAAATTCGCGAACTTGCCGAGAGCATCACGCAACGCGAAACAAACGACGCTGATCGCGTGCGCGCGATTGAAAACTATCTGCGCAGCGAGGGAAGCTACACCGACAGCCCGGGCGAGATGGATGCCTCCCTGGGCAACTCCCCTGTTGAAGGCTTCCTACTTGGCGAACTCTCGGGACACTGCGAGTACTTCGCCAGTGGCATGGTGGTGCTCGCCCGTTCGATAGGCATCTCTTCGCGACTCGTCAACGGCTTCGCCGGCGGACAACAAAACGAAATCGGTGACTTCGTCGAGCTTACCCGCGCCGACGCTCATGCATGGGTCGAGGTGCACTACGAAGACGCCGGATGGGTGCGCTACGACCCGACGCCGCCCAGTCTTCGCACCCGAGGCGCCTTGGCACCGAGTCTTGTAAACCAACTCGCCCAAGTGGCGAGCATGGTGGAGCTTTGGTGGTATCAGCGCGTAGTCGACTTTGACACGTCGGATCAGGTTGAAGTCATTCGATCAAGTTGGCTCGCCTGGCGATCGTTTCGCGACACCTCGTCTACGACCCGCCCCTTTGAAGTCAAGCGCGATCAGTCGGGCAACCTCAGTATCCATGCGAACATCGAAGTCATCCTGGCGGTGGCCGTTGTTGGCGCGCTTGTGATTGGCTTGTTTCACTTTCGACGCTCCGCGCGATCGCAATCACCACTCCCGAAGGCCTATGCCCGTGCACTCGCTTTGCTGCGACGCAAAGGCCTGCATCGCTCGCGATCGATGACCGCCCGCGACTATGCGCGCTATGTCGAGGGGCGGGTACCTCAAGCACCGGCACGCGCGTTTCACGAAATCACCGAGACCTACCTCGCCACCCGATTCGGGAGCAATGCTGCCCCCGCCGACCCGATCCACCTGAAGACCCTGCGGAGAGAATTGCCCCGCAAGTTGGCAGCCGAAGCGCTCAGCGAAAACGGCTGATCCAGTGGCGGGAACATTCGAAGGGACAGGCTTTCGAGAAGATCATGTCACCGAGACTCGAAGAGAGTCCGGGAGGCTAGACCTTCAGCTCGAACCTAGAGCGCTTGCCTTCAGCTCGAACCTAGAGCGCTTGATAGACGCGATGGGTCTGGGGAATTACCCGAACGTCGCGAAGCTTGGATTCGCAGGCGCGCATTAGGGGCAACATCAGATCGGCCCCGGGCGAGTTGAGCACCTTGGCCATCGGCGTCACGGGCTGCAGGATCAGTGGGACATCGGGGGCGATCGCATGGATTCGCCCTGCGACTTGCTCCAGTTCGTCGGCATCCGTTTCGACGGTCACGACCACCTTCACGTACACCTCGCAGTGCTCGAGTGCTGCGGCGAGAAAGGCCTCGTGCTGCGTGTCGAAGTCGGGATCGTCGGCGCTCACCTCGGCGCGACGAACGTCTTTCGCAAGCTTCCAGTCCATCGATACCACGTCCACCGCCGGGGCCGCACGACGCATGCCTTCGACGGCAAGGCCGTGAGTCTCGAGTAATAGACGCGGGCCGGTGCCGGCGATCGACTCTCCAATTGCCACAACGGCGTCGGCTTGCAGCAGGGGCTCGCCTCCGGTCACACTCACAAAGCGGTAACTCGGAGAATTTAAGCGAGCGAGGGCAGCTTCGACGTCGGACACCGCCGACGGATTGTCGGCGGTGACGAAGTCTCCAGTCCCCGGCCCGGTCTCAAGCCGCCAGCGCTTCGAGGGCAACCAAGTACCCGGCGAATCGCACCAACTACAACGCAAGTCGCAGCCACCAAGACGCACAAAGATTGTCGAAGCCCCCACATAGGGGCCTTCGCCCTGTGCAGATGCAAAGATCTCGACAAGATTCAGGTTCACGAGCGGTTCCAATACCTAGGTGTTTCGCAGGCGCCGCTAGCGCTCCAGCAGGGATCTTCCCTTCACCATTTCGCTGATGACGCTATCGAGACGATCGGGGTTGGCGATGCGATCGCGCAGCAAGAACCGAGCGACGTGATCGAAATCGGGCAACGCGTCTACCCAGCTGAGTTTGTCGGCCAGGTGATCGACGAGGCCGCCAAAGTCGAGAGTCCGACGTCCGGCGCCCTCTTCTCCCCCTACGACGACAATCTCATTCGCCTCGCTCACCGCAATCGATAGTCCGGCGCTGTAGCGCTCCCGAGCGATTCGGGCCGCGAGATTCGCGTCGAGGTTTTCAGGTACCTCAAGGACCACCATCCGGTGTCCAGCGAAATGGACGAGACGAAAGTCACGGGTTGAAACGAAATCGACTTCGGCCGGTACCGGAGGAACCGTCGAGGCCTCCGCCTCTTTCGCCAAGTCACTCGGTCGCCCGGCAAGCAGCGGTTCGAGATCGTTCAACTTGGAACCACTGGCGGAAGCAATTTCACCGATTCGCCACCACCAGACACGCCCCCAGCGCTCGTAGTCGTGCTCGGTGAAGCGCCCGACCGCAAGGTCGACCAACTTGTCCGAGAAGCGGCTGCGTCGCGTAAACGTCTTGAGCATCAACGGCACTGACGTACCGAGGCCGGGCGAAACCCAAACCTGCTCTTCTCCAAGTGCCTCGCGCAACGCGCCGAGATCTTCGGGCGGCCACTCTTTGTGGTCGACCCAGGTCAAACGGCCGGAGTAGATCGCTGCCGCTTGGATGACATCGCGAGCAGGCGACGGCGAAAAGCCAATCACGTAGATCGGCGTCTCGTCGCGCAAGTCGGTTGCGCCGCCGCGAAAGAAGCTCATCAACTCGGCTTGTGTGTAGACCCAAATGCCTTCAACCAAACGAAGTTCACGAGCCAGCAATACGGCTGCGAGAACCGAGTCTCGATCGGCGTGAGCCACGATCGCAACTCTGCGTCGCACCGGCTTGGGAGCCTCGACGGGCTTGTCTTCAAGCGCCTTGGGCTGGCGACGTCCGCGCGGTCGCGGCGCACCTTCCGTGGCTCCACCCTCTTCGTCATTATCGTCGTCGTCGTACTTCGGCTCTACGACAAGATCGAGGTCCTCTGCGGTGTCAGGCAACTCCGAAAGCGTTGCTTCAATGCTGTCGTCGTCGATTGTCTCGTCGTCGTCGCTGCTACCACCGCCTGAGGTGACTCCGGGCTTACGTCCGTTGCGTTTTCCGCGTCCGTCTTCCGAGGCTTCTGCTACGGGGCTCTCTTGCTCACCGGACGTGCTTTCGCTCGCCCCGCTGCGCCGGCCTCGCGACCGACGTCCGCGTCGCCGACTCCGTCCGCCTTCGGCGTCGTCGTCCGGACGCTCTTCGGCGAGATCGAACGAAGACATCTCTTCAAAACGAGGACGCGGTCGAGCCGGCTTGTCGCGGCCGGCGTCGGCGGCTTGTACTTCTCGATTCCCGTCGCGATTGCCGTCGGGCTTATCATCACCGTTGTCGTCACCAACTTGCTCGGTTTTGTCGGCCGAAGCACCTGCTCCGTCGCGGTCACCACCGGCCCTGCCGCGCCCGCGCCTTCGCCCTCTGCCGCGAGGTGAAGGGGTCGGCTCGTCGCTGACAGTGCTTTCGACCTTTGCAACGACTTGGCTCTCTGCGCTGTCGCCTTCCGGGGCCGCATCGTCGCTCGGTTCGTCGCGCTGCGGTCGTCGGTTGCGATCTTGTCCACCGCGACCGCGTCGGCCTCGCGAACTTGAAATCGGCACCGCCTCACCCGAACCGCAAACCGCGACTTCGAGACTCTTGTCACGACCACTTGTACGAATCTCAAGCAGGTCGTGGGAGAGATTGAGTAGCGGCAGAAGTCGTGCGACTCCGGGTGCGAACTCGGTTGCAATCAGTGCCAGACGAAACAAGTCGAATCGCACCGGTGCAGTGGCCCCGGCCAGTACAACCGGTAGCGATGCGCGCACGTCGAGTGCCGCATCGAGAATGACACCAAATGCCGCGAGGCTCAGGCTGCTGCGTGCTGCCGTTGCAGTCGGGCTGCCTTCTCCGTTAACGCCGACCGAGTCGATCACGTCGAGGTCCTTACCACCGACGGGCCAGGTCACCACGGATCGCAAGCTCATCGCGTCTGCGACCAGAGGCTGCAAGCGACTGCGCATGCCCTCGTCGCCTTCGCGCGTACGACGATCGTTGAGGCGCTTACGAAGGTTCCCTTCGAGCGCATCGAGTGCTGCAGCAAGACCATCGCTAGACAACCGCGCGCTTGAGCGCGACGGCAAAACGGTATTGAGAACAACCCCGGATGCATCGGCACGCAACTCGGCAACACGGCGTGACATGATCACGAGTTCAACGCTGCGCTCAAAACCGCGAATCGCTCCGCCGTGCTTTGAAGCGAGCCCATCAAGGGCCGCGGTAGCGCGCGCAAACAAGTCGCGGTCCGCCGGGCGTTCGAGATGTCTCCCCACCGCGTCTACCGGGACAACACCGGGCTCACCCACGGTCTCCGGCTCGACAACAACGGGCGATTCGGAAAGCGTTGGCAGAGCAAGCGCGCGCACGCGATAGGCCTTCGGCGCAACGAGGCTAAGCCTGCGTCGTGCGGCGAGGGTCCACTGGGGTGCAACCACAATCAGCTCACCCGCAAACTCCTGCTCTTCAGCGAGCTTCGAGGCGATGATCAACCCGCCGAGCAGTGCGTCTCCCGCCGATCGCGGCGCAAAGCTTACGAGTACCTTATTGCCATCTTGGTCTTCGCCGCTGCCAACCGCAGCGTAGCCCTCGGGCACGTCGACAGTGGTTTCATTCGGCAGGATTTCCAGGCTTTTCAGGTCGATCAGTTTTTCTTCGAGCATTCGGGCGAACCAACGCTCGCCATTAATCGCGACGTCGCCTGCTCCACCGCGGCGGCGTCTTGAGAACCTTCGCATCATGATATCTCCACAGAGCTTGGTCCGAAATCGCGCACCGGCTCGGGTGCTGCGAGTTGGGCTTGCTCCTGTTTAATTCGGCTTCATTCCAACACGTCTACAAGGTGAAAGTGAATTTCGTGAAAACGAAAACCTTTCGAGTCGCATGGGTTTAACCGATCAATCGGCTCCTACATCGACAACTGTCAACGTAAGGGCGGACGCTTCGACAAGTGAGGTCGTCGCAGCGAGCACGACATCTTGCAGCTCGCTAAAGAGACGATCACTGCCCACGGCCACCGAGAGCTGATCCTTTTGTTTTGTGAAATCCAACATTATTCCGCCGAGCAGCTTTCGATCCGTTCTCGTGTGTTTGAGAACCCGGTTCCAGCTTTCGAGCGGTACTTCGATTTTTAGTTCGCGCAATTCACGGAGATCTTCGGGCAGCGAATCACGTAAAAGCGAGAGGACGACAATGTCCTCCCCCTTGGAAAGACCGACATTCCAAAATCGACCGCGTGCCAACAGCAATGTCAGCCCTCCTCGGTTTCGGTTTTGGAATCGGTTTCGGAATCGACAACGGGAGTCGATGCAGCCTGTGACGGGTCAGTGGGCTGTGGTTCTTCTGCCCGCTTCAACGTCGACGCGGTGAGCGTCTCGGTCATTGCACGGGCGATGGGGTTCGTGCCAGTCGCGGACGTACGAAGCGACTGGGCTGCTGCGATGCAGTCGCGAACGTCTTCTTCGTTACCACTGATCAGGGCGTGTACGGCGCTCGCCTCGAAGCGCGCGGCGGTCTCAGAGGCGTGGGCCCCGTCGAACAAGCTCTCGGTCGCTGCGATTAACGCAGCCTCAAGAGCTCCCTCTCGTGCAGCGCCCTCTTTCGTGAGGACATCATCAATCGCGATGCCGAGAGCAGTCGAGCACTCGGTGAGTTGCGTTGACTCCGGCGGCCAGGGGCCCAACGTCGAAGCGCGAATTTTGCTTGCGATGCGCTCAAGGCCATCCGTGCCAGCGTCTGCCAGCGATCCGCCTGAGGCTTCGCGCACAAAGTCGGCGAGCGACTGATCGCTGCCGCCGGCCTCGATCTTGCGGCGCCATTCACTGAACGATCGCGGAAACGGGCGATCCACTGGATGCCCGGCAGCCACGCGCGCAACGAGACCACGGGCGAGTGCAGGGTCTACCTTGACCGCGCCTGCAGCACCGGCGCGCGAAGCGTCGGTGAGCCGTCGCAAGAAGCTGCGGGTCTTGCTGCGTCCGGTGTTGTAGGCGTCGAACTCAACCACACCGCGCCTTTCGCACAGAAGA
>JBLHOB010000174.1:0-6480 GCA_047619425.1 Myxococcota bacterium | reverse complement strand
GGCAACGATTACGGCTCCTTCGTGCGGCTTTGTTACACCGCCATGCCGCCCGAGCGCGTGATGCAGGCCGCAGCTTTGTTGGCCGCGCGGCTTTGCTAGTGGGCTTGGGTCGTAGTGAGCACGTAATTCGGGAGCTCTGGGTCACATGATTATCCATCGCAGCAACCGGACCGAAGAGTTGATTGCCGAACTTTCGCGAGTGGTCGAGCGCCCGATGGCTGACCCATTTGCGCGAGAAACCCTGGTGGTCCAAGGCCGCGGCATGGAGCGCTGGCTCTCCATGGAGTTGGCGGACCGCCTGGGCATCTGGGCCAACGCTGAGGTTCTCTCTTTGCGCGGCTTGCTCGACGCCGCGTTTCGTCGCGTGCTCGATAGCGAGGTCGACGCTGCGTTCGACCCTGACAGTCTGATGTGGTCGATCGCAGACACGTTGCCAACGCTTGTCGCGGAGCCGGGCTTTGAAGCCATCGAGGGCTATCTCGAAAGTGATGTTGCCGGACGCCGCCACATCCAGCTTTCCTATCAAATCGCGAACACCTTCTATCAATACATGACGTATCGCCCCGAGATGATGGTGGGCTGGCAAAACGCAAGTCGCACCCACTACGCCGATCCCGACGAGCAGTGGCAGGCTGCGTTGTGGCGTGCACTGATCGAACGTCTCGGTAGCGACCACCTCGCGGGGCGGGCAGGGGAGTTCATTTCAAAGCTGTCACGTGAAGAGGGTGCAGTAGTCGGGTTGCCGAGTCGGGTGTCGATTTTTGGCGTGTCGTCGTTGCCGCGACTGTATCTAGATCTGTTCAGCGCTCTGTCGAGGCACCTTGAGCTGCACGTCTTTATCCTTAGCCCCTCGCAGGAATATTGGGCCGACACTGCGACGCCGCATGAAGTCCGTCGCGCTTTGCGCGAGACGGAGGGCCTCGACGAGTCGAGTCTCTATTTGTCAGAAAGCCACCCGCTGCTCGCTTCGCTTGGGCACTTAGGGCGCGACTTTCAGCTCATGCTCGAGGACGAGGGCAGTTACCAAGAGAACGAACGTGACTTGTACTGCGATCCACTTGGCGAAACGTCCAGTCTCCTGGCCGCACTACAGAGTGACATCCTCAACGCGCGCGTTCGCAAAGGCGATTTCGATAGCGAAGACATGCCCGAAGTTGTGTTGGACGTAGCCGACCACTCGGTTCGCGTTCATTCCTGTCACGGTCCGATGCGGGAAGTCGAAGTATTGTGCGAAGAGCTTGTGGCCTGCTTTGAAGCGGACCCAACTCTCGAACCGCAAGATGTGGTCGTGATGACGCCAAACATCGCGAGCTACGCCCCTTACATCGAAGCCGTGTTTGGCATTCGAACCCGTGGTGATGCGGCGGTTGCCGATGGAGAGGGAGCCATCCCCTATCGCATTGCCGATCGTTGGCCGCTGCCAAGCGATGAAGTCGTCGATGCGTTTGACCGTGGTCTGGACTTCCTTGTCGGTCGTTTTACGGCGACCGAAGGCGTGGACTTGCTCAGCATTGAAGGCGTGCATCAACACTTCGGCTTCGAAGCGCGCGAGCTCGTAACGGTGCGGGAGTGGATTGTCGAGTCGGGGGTTCGTTGGGGAGTTGATGCGCAACATCGCGCATCCCTTGGGCAGCCCGAAACTTCGGCAAATACCTGGGAGTTTGGTCTCGAGCGGCTGCTGCTTGGCTATGCGGTGCCCGACGACGGGCAGAGCTTGTTCTGCGACGTGCGCCCTCAGGAGGGCGTCGAAGGGCAGCGCGCGGCAGTGCTCGGACGCTTGCTCGACTTTGTTGAGTTCTGCAGGGCGAGGCGAGAGAAGCTCACCGTTTTGCGTTCTCCTTCGGAGTGGCGCTCGGTGCTACTCGAGTTTCTCGATGGCTTGGTCGAGCGCACGGACAACAACCTCGAACAACATTTGCTGGTGCGTCGCGTACTCGACGACATCGCGAAGCAGGCCGATGCCGCGGGCTACGAAGGTGTTGTTTCCCTCGAGTCGATCCGCGAGCAGGTCGCGCGGGGCTTCGAACACGCGCATGCGCCAAGCGGCTTCTTGACGGGAGGTGTGACCTTCTGCGAGTTGGTGCCGATGCGAAGCATTCCATTTCGAGTCGTTTGCCTGTTGGGGATGAGTGACGATGCCTTTCCCCGTGTGCGTCATTCACTCGGCTTCGATCTCGTTGCCAAGCAGCCGAGGGTGGGAGACCGAACGGCTCGCGATGACGATCGCTACCTTTTTCTGGAAGCCATCCTCTCGGCACGCGATCGCCTGGTGATCACCTACATCGGTCAAAGCATCAAGGATGGTGCCGTCGTTCCGCCGTCGGCGGTGGTAAGCGAGTTGCTCGACGTTGTTGCTGCGGCAGTGACGCGAGACGCAGAAGGCAATGCGTTAAGCCGTGATGCGACCAGGGAATTGCTCGTCATCCGACACCCGCTTCAACCCTTTGACGGCTCCTATTTTTCAAAAGAGCAGAGCCAGCGCTTTCCGGTTCACGCGTCGCTTTACTGCGACGCCGCTCGAAAGTTGAATGATCCGAAGACCCGAGAGCCTGTGTTCTTGAGCGAAGAGTCTCTGGGAAGCTCCGCCGGTCAGGCCGATGAAGCCCTGCCGGTGTGCGAGATCGAGCTTGAGGATCTGGTCAGTTTCTTTACCCGCCCAGCCAGCAGCTTTCTGCGCAATCGGCTGCAGATCTCAGTGCGCGACGACTACGTCGAAGTCGCCAACCGCGAGCCCTTCGACCTGGACGGTTTGGAGCAATACCAGATTGGTACTGAGCTTCTCGATCTTTGCGCGGCCGGTGTGCCGGCAAAGGAAGCACACGGCTTGCTACGTGCGAGCGGCAGACTGCCACATGGTGTTTTGGGCGCAGTGTTCTTTGAACAGCTTCACGCGCGTGCTTCCGCAATCGTCGCGAAGGTTCATCAGGTCGCAGGTGATGCTGCGCTCGCTTCCGATTCGTTTAGTCTCTCTCTACAGGTCGGTGCGACTCGTGCTGAGCTGAGCGGCGAGCTAGTTGGCTTGGGCGAGCGCGGTCAGGTCGTGAGCCGCTTTTCGAAGCTCGGTCGTCCGGCTGAACTCGGTGCCTACCTGCGTCATCTCGTATTGAACGCAGTCGCGAGTGAAGGCAGCCTCGTTGCGGCATCCGGCATGCCTCTTGAAACATTCTTTATTGGCCGCCCCAAGAAGGCCGGCGATCCATCCGTCGCACGCTTTGCGCCCGTTGAAGACGCGACGGAGCAGCTCGGCGTACTCGTAGCGCTTTATCTTCAGGGGCAGACGACGCCGCTTCGGTTGTTCCCGGAAGCCTCGCGTGCTTATGCGGAGCGCTTTCTAAAGAGCGAGTCTCATGACGAGTCCCTTCGCGCTGCGAAGACGAAGCTCGAAGACGGCTTCTCACCCGGCGAGCTCAGCCAACCCGCAAACGCGCTCCTGTTCAAAGGCATCGATGTACTCGCCGGCGGCGCACCGGACATGCGGTTCGCAGACCTCGCGACGGCTGTCTTTGTGCCGTTGCTGCACGCTCGAGAGGAGGTCGTATGAATCGTCTCGACCCGTTGGCCCTCGACTTGGTCGGCACTTCTCTAATCGAAGCGAGCGCGGGGACAGGTAAGACCTACACCATTACAACGCTCTATCTGCGCTTGCTGTTGGAGCGTGGCCTCGCGGTGAGCGAGGTCCTGGTTGTGACGTATACGCGTGCCGCAACGGCGGAGCTGCGCGATCGCATCCGCAAACGGATCGCCGACGCCCTCTATGCCTTTGAAGTCGACGATGCCGATGGCGATGTGGCTCTTGCCGAATTGATGAGCCGGCTCTCGGGGGATGTCGAGCGCAAGCGCGCACTGGGGCAATTGACCGCGGCGCTTGCCGGGTTTGATGAAGCGGCGATTCTGACCATCCACGGCTTCTGTCAACGTGTGCTTCACGAGAACGCATTCGAAAGCCGCGCGAGCTTCCGCTCAGAGCTATTGGTGGACGAGCGAGGGTTGCTCAACGAGATCGTTGGCGACTATTGGGCAACAGCAGTCGCAGAAGAACCCGAGAGCTTCATTCGTTTTCTTGTTCGCGAGAAGACCACGGTTGCTTCTCTCGTCACTCTGGCCATGCGTGCGGGGGGCGTTGAGCCGTTCCGTCTTTTGCCCGAAGCGCAAGATGTCGACACGTCCGCTCTTGAACGCTGCGAGCGAGCGTTTCATGAGACCTTCGAATCCGTGCGAAAGGCATGGCGATCGGTTGGTGCGCAAGCGCTTGAACTCGTACGCAAAGCTGCAGAAGAGAAACAACTCAGCGGCAGCGTATATCGACTGAAAACGATCGAGGGCACCTGGTCCTTGGTGTTGGAGGAGTTGTTTGCGGACGCGGCGCCCGGCGCGGTGGCGGCCTGTCGTCCGTTCGAGTGCTTGACCCCCGGGCTTCTCAAGAGCAAGACCAACAAAGGCAAGACGACACCCGAGCATGCATTCTTTGAGATGTGCGCAGATCTATGGGCTGCGGATCAAGAGCTTTGCTCGCTCCTTGCTGCCAAGAAGCTCAACTTCCAACGCGAGCTCGTTGAGACGGTCGCGTCGGAAAGTGCCGCGCGCAAAGAGCAAAACGGTCAACAGACCTATGACGACTTGCTGCGACAAGTGGGTGCAGCTCTTGCCTCGCAAGCAGGTGGTGCGCTCGCCGGGCAGTTGCGCGAAAAAATGCCGGCAGCATTGGTCGACGAATTTCAGGACACCGATCGGCTTCAGTACCAGATCCTGCGGCGCATCTGGCACGAAGAAGGCGCATTCGCCCGGGCGGACGAACTCGGTGGTGGCGACGATGAAGCTGAAGAAGCTGCTGAAGGCAAAGAAGGAAAGAACCGCGCCTCGTCTCTGTTCTTGATCGGCGACCCGAAACAGGCCATCTACGCATTCCGCGGCGCCGACGTGCACACCTACCTCAGCGCGAAACGCGACGTGAAGGGTCGCAGCTATACCCTCGACACGAACTGGCGGTCCGATCCAAGCATGGTGGCGGCTGCAAACACATTGTTCCAACAGGTCGAAGTTCCGTTTCGTCTCGAAGAAATTCCGTTTGAGCCCGTGCTCTCCCGACCCGAGGCGGAGGATGAACTGATAGGTTCGCACGTTGCAGACGCCTCGCCCGCTGCTCTTGATATTGTGTTTTTCGCACGCGACGACGACAAGCCGGTGACCAAGGAGCGCGCCAATCAAGAATTGCCGTGGCGGGTCGCCGCGGACATCGCGGGTCTGCTTCGCAGTGACGTACAACTCGAAGGGCGCGCGATCCGCTCGAGTGATATTGCGGTGCTATGCCGCTCCAACATTCAAGCGCACGACCTGTGTGGTGCCTTGCGCGATGTGGGTGTGCCGGCTGCGCTCCTCGGCAGTGCGAGTGTGTTCGATTCGGAAGAGGCGATTGACGTTGAGCGCTTGCTTGATGCCATCGCCGAACCCGGGTCGACGAGTCGCGTCCGCGCAGCTCTGACGACACGACTGTTGGGCTTGGCGGGTCGCGACATCGAGCAACTCGACCGCGATGAAGCGGCTTGGGACGAGTGGCTCTTGCGTTTTCAGGGGTGGAATCAGAGTTGGAAGCGCCGCGGTTTTGTTCGCATGTTTCATCAAATGCTTCGAGACGCTGGCGTCCACGTCCGCCTGCTCGGCTACGAAGACGGCGAACGTCGGCTCACGAATTATCTGCATCTGTGTGAATTGGTTGAGCAGGCGACACTCAGCAATCATCTTGGGCCGCGGGGTAGTGTCGAGTGGCTTTCGAGCATGCGAGTCGACCGATCTCTGCGCGAGAACGTCGTAGGCGAAGAGGGTGAGCTTCGCCTCGAAAGCGACGCCGAGGCGGTGAAGGTCGTCACCGTGCACAAGAGTAAGGGGCTCGAGTATCCGATTGTCTATTGCCCGTATTTGTGGGACAGCTCGAAGCTGCGGGACATTGAGCGTCGATGGCCCCGCTTTCACGACGCAAGCGACCGCGAACAAATGGTGTTGGACCTCGGCTCTGAAGATCACGAGGCCCATCGCACCATCGCCGAAGAGGAAGCCGCCGCAGAAGGGATGCGCTTGTTGTACGTGGCGTTGACCCGAGCCAAACATCGCTGCACGGTTGTGTGGGGGAATATCAAAGACGCGGAAACTTCATCACTGGCCTCGCTCCTCCACCCTGCAGAGCAAGAGGAAACCACGGAAAAAGATTCGAAGCCTCAGTCGCTCAAGGGAATGAGTGACCAGGAAATGAACAGCGCCCTCTTAGAGTTTGTCGGTCGTTCGGATGGAACCGCGTCGCTGAGAGCGTTGGGCCGCGAACCGGCTCGCCGCGAAGAGTCTGCCGCTGACGGCCGCGAATTTTTCTTTCGCAAGGCAAAACGCCGCGTCGCGACACACTGGCGACACTCGAGTTTTTCGAATCTCGCTGCATCGGCCCACGGCGCGCAGTATCACGAGAGGGGGGTGCTCGACGCAGACGTCTCGCGA
>JBLHOB010000173.1:0-6485 GCA_047619425.1 Myxococcota bacterium | reverse complement strand
ATCTAGCAGAACGACAAAGCCGACTGAGCCGGTCCGCCAGCGCAACGTAATGTTGGGTTCTTGCGGGACGGTTCGTCGTATTGAGGGTGGCGCCCTTTTGGCTCTACCGCATCGGTGGGTACGGCGTCGTTGGTTCGGCTCGCTGAATGACCGTCACCGGTCGTTTATGGGGTCGACTACTGCAACCCGGCTCGCTTGACGAGAATGACGGCTACCCGCGCCCGTACTTCGCGAATTTGACGCGTAGCTTCGGGGTAGGTTTGGAATAGAGAACTTCTCGTAAGCGCCGCCGCGCTTAGCCGGCGGGCGAGCGGGGGGTGAAGTCGTGCATGGTGCGCAGGTGGGGAGTCTCGTTGAGGCTCGCGACGCTTTTCTGTCCGGTGCTTGCGGCGATGAAACGGTTGATGCTGGTGTACGTCGCATCGAGGAACAACTTTGGAGCGACTCCGAGCACCTTCGTCGCCCAGGAGTTAATGACTCCGCCGTGGCAGAAAACCGCGATCTTGCGGCCGCGGTTATTATCGACGATTTCTTCGAGCCCCGCGTTGACCGTTTTGACGAACACCTCAAAGTCGACCTGGGACGAGTATCCGCCCGCGACGAAGGCTCGCCACTGTTCGGGGTTGGTTCGTTTGAGTTCTTCCATCGGGATGTATTCGCTGGCTTCGGCGTCGAATTCGCGAATGCGATCTTCGAACTGAATTTCGATTCCCTTTAGCTGTGCGAGTGGCTGTGCCGTTTCGTGGGCCCGTCGCATGGGGCTCGAGTAGATTGCGTCGAACGCTTCGACTTCGAGCCATTGCGCGAGGCGACGCGCTTGCTCGTGCCCGATTTGCGAAAGCGGCGGGTCGGCGGGGCTCCCGTCTTCTTTGACGAGGTGAAGGGGCAGTCCGTGTCGAATGAGAAGCATTTCCATAGCGGCCCCAGCTTATCGAAATCGCACAGTCAGTGCGCCACGCGCCCTAAAGACCCCGCCGGAAAGGCCCCCTGCATTCGCGCGCGTCTGCGATCCTCTGGCCGCGTTGCGCTCCCTGCGGTGTAGCGACGGTTCGACCTCGGCCGCGCGCCTTGCCACAGAAGCCCAGCCGCACGTTCGGTATGACGGGCGCCTTTTAGGCCGGGCCTCTATGGCTTTGATGCTTGCGATAGTATTCGCTCATCAACTTAAAACCGCCGGTGCAACACCGACTAACGAGTGGACGGATCGACGAGCGATGGCTTTTGAACGCGTTGCCAAGACAACGGACCTTCCGAACGGCCGGGGCCTGTGCGTGCGCGCCGGCGAACTCGAAATTGGATTATTTCGGGTTGGTGGGGATGTGTTCGCCATGGAGAACCGCTGCCCTCACGGCGACGCATCGCTGAGCGATGGCGAACTGACCGGGCACGTGATTGTTTGCGCCGCCCACGGTTGGGACTTCGATGTTCGAACCGGCTTTAAACCCGGCGATCCCGATGGCTTTCCCGTGCCGTGCTTCGCGGTGCAAATTGACGGCGACGAGATCTCTGTCGACCCCGATGAGATCATCAACGCGAGGCGGCGGCGTCCGCGAGACTGAGTGGGCATTCAGCCGGTCGTGATGTAGACGCGATCTCGGCCTTCGGATTTTGCTCGATACAGCTCGGAGTCGGCGATCTCAATCATCCGCTGTGGATCTTTCGGCTTCGAGCCGGCCGGGCAGGAATAGCCCCCAATCGAGACCGTGCGGCCAACGTCGGTGCCGTCGTGAGGCACGGAAGTACGCCCGACCGCAACCCGCAACTTTTCGGCGAGAGCCTTGAGCTGCCGCAAGTCGTGCTCCGGCGAGATCACGGCGATCTCTTCACCGCCGTAGCGACAGACAATATTGTCGCCCCGGGCACACTCTTTTATGGCAGTTGCAATCGCTTTGAGGAGTTCGTCACCGCATTGATGACCATGGGTGTCGTTGACACTTTTGAAGTGATCGATGTCGAGGAACAGTACCCCCAACGCGTGTCCTGCTTGTGCTGCACGAACGCTCTCGCTCTCAAGCCATTCGTCAAAGTGTCCGCGGTTGCGCAGGCCTGTAAGGGCGTCGGTGGTTGCACGCTGTTCGAGGTCTGAGTTGCGCTTCTTCAATTGTTCTGAGTCTGCCGAGACGGCTTCAATCTGCTGATTGAGGGCCATGCTCTGGGTGACGAGATAATTCGTTGCGCGCACGCGGATCTCGGCGATTTCCGCGGGATCCGTACAGGTAATCCCGAGCATGTCGATGATCTCAGCCATGCTTTCTTCGGTGGCTTCGAGCAACTCCTGACAATCGCTCGGGTCCATGCTGAAATGTGCTTGTGCGGCTTCTTGCAGGGCGCTGATACCCGCATCGATTTCGCTGCCCGCGAAGAAGACGTCACCGACCAGCGATGCGATGTGAAGCACCCGTGCAATTGCGCGAGTGTCGTGATCTGTATTGCGCTCGTCATCGGGATTGTGGTGATACTGAATTGCACCACAAATCAGAGGCGGAAGTCCCCACTCGGCGAGCAGTTCTCCTCCGATCTCGGCGTGGTCTCCGCCCAAAATTTCGCGCTCAATTTCTTGCAGCGACTGGTTCGACTTCGCCATGCGTTTGATTACGGGCTTGTATTTGTCCGTCGCACCTTCGGTGAGGATCAGCTGGCCGAAGTCGCAGAGAATGCTCGCGAGGAAGGTCTCGTCGATGAAATGCATGACGTACTTTCGGGCGAGAACCGTCGCCGCACTCGTGGCAACGGCGGAAGATGTCCAGTAGCGACCGTAATCGAAGCGGCTCTTGGGGTCGGTCTCGCTGTAGGATGCGAGTGAAAAGGAGAGTGCAAGTAGATTTAGACTGCGCAGGCCGAGGGTCATGACCGCCTGGCGAACGTCGGATACCTGCCCGGGTCGTCCGAAGCTGCTCGAATTGGCTATGCGCAGAAGTTTGGCAACAATCGCAGGGTCGCGGATCAGTATCGCCTCGAGGTCGTCGAGGTCGACATCGTCGCGCTGATTGAGGCGAATAATTTCAAGGGCTACACCGGGAGGAGACGGGATCGAGTTCGCGTCCCGTAGTTGGTCAAGCAGTTGCGACATCAGTCATCCAGGACGTCTCCGGCCCACGTTCAGCACGTGGTTCGTCGGACCTTAGGGTCCAGTGGGGTGACGCTCTCTTCGGGTCGCAATCAATAGTGGTTGAGCGTTGGCTGGCTTGACCCCAGTGTATTTTCGAGGCTTTGGCGTTGTGAGCGAGACTTTCCCTCAGTAAAACTACTGAGAGAGCTGCGCGTTGGAGGTTGGCTAGGCGGAGTAAGGTCTGATTGTTGCGTGCTCTTCGCGCATTGCCCGCCCGTGCTACCGCATGATCTCCCCCGCATTTACCAACAGGGTTTCACCTGTGATCATACGGGAACGGTTTGAGCAGAAAAAGATGATGGCTTCGGCTACGTCGTCGTCCTTGGGGATCTCGCCCAGCGGCATGTTCGCGGTAATTCCATCAATGACTTGCTGCTCGCTGACACCCTGCTCGTTTGCCTGCCATTTGACGTAGCTCTCAACGGGCGGCCCCCACATCCAGGTGGGGATCACCATGTTGACGCGAATCTTGTCGGGGCCGAGTTCTTCGGCAAGGTGATACATGGATGAAACGAGAGCGCCTTTGGACGATGCGTATGCGAGCTGTGGCATTGGCGGTGAAAGCCACATGCTTTGCGAGCCCACTAACACGATCGAGCCGCCGCCGCTGTTTTTGAGATGGGGCAGTGCGGCCTTTGCGATGCGCATGGTGCCAATGACATTTGCGTTGAGGCAGGTTTTCCAGTCTTCCTCGGTCGTCGTCGCAAGGGTTCCGAACTGGGTGTCGAATGCGGCGACCTGGACGACCGCGTCGACTTGGCCGAAGCGCTCGGCTGCGGTGTCGAGAAACGTGGTGCAACGCTCGGTGTCC
Organism: Myxococcota bacterium; assembly: GCA_047619425.1. GTDB lineage: Bacteria > Myxococcota_A > UBA9160 > UBA9160 > UBA4427 > DUBZ01. The sequence continues at coordinate 2,565 of JBLHOB010000173.1, read as the reverse complement.
GTGATGTCAACCGTGATGGGTACAACGCGCTCACCACTCGGGTCGAGTTCGGCGGCGATGGCTTGAAGCTTTTTTTCGTTGCGCGCGCCGATTACGACGTTTGCACCGTCACGGAGTGCCGCTTGGGCGACTTCTCTGCCGAGCCCGGGACCCACACCACAAACCACGATTGTCTTGCCTTCGAGTATCATCGGAGTCTCCTCGCGCCAATTGATTGCGCACGCGAGTTATACAACTTGGAGCGTGGGCAGGCCAACTGACATTCCGTCCAGTCGACGGGGTCATTGTGTGGCGCTACTGGAGGTCGTGAAGCCCAACATTGACGTGCTATCGCTGCCTGGGCGCGACCAAACGACCTCTGCCGGCAACGGGTCAAGGTTGCCCATTTTGCAGGCCACGGCTGCGGGCAGCCCGTCGGTATCGCTTTTTTGAAGGCGAATGCTAAAGCCGGTGTAGGAATCGTCGAGGATATTTGCGTAGGGGTCGGCATTGCAACGAACGATCGGTGCTTGCGGAGAAACGAGCTGGGTCATTGAATTCTCCTGTCGAGATTGTGTGCCGCCACGAGGGAGATGGCACGATGCTCCAATTCCGATCGTTCAATTTTTGAAAAGGGTTGAGGACTCTCAAGCAAAAAGCGAAGGCCCCGTTGGCCGGGCAGAATGAGAACGTTTGACAAAACATGCGCCGCGAAGGAAGCTCGTTTCTCGCGCACAGCCACCCCCGAGCGATAGAAGGAAACTTCTCGATGAGCGACAACGACAGCAATAACAATGGGAATGACAACAGCTCAAACAGCCCGCAGGAACTTCACGGCTGGGGCCCGTTGATCGCAACTCTCGAAACGAAGGCGTTGGCCGCGCGTGCGATGGGAGGTGCGGCCAAGCTTGAAGCGCGACGGGCTTCGGGCAGTCTCAACGCTCGGGAACGCATCGCATTCCTTCTCGACCCCGACAGCTTCCAAGAAATCGGCACGCTTGCGGCCAACATCACGGGTGAGGGCGATCGCCCCGCGCCCGCCGACGCATTTCCCGCCGGCTTTGGGCGCATCCACGGCCGCCCGGTTCTCGTCGGCGCCGAAGACTTCACCGTTATGGGTGGCTCCATCGGACTCGCGGCGGCGGACAAACGCTATCGACTTACCCAACTCGCAGCCCAGGAGCGGGTGCCGCTCGTGTTCTTGCTCGAGGGCGCAGGCCATCGGATGACGAACGCGTTGAAGGGGCATGGCCGTACGCCCAACGATTTGCAGGGGCTCGTTGACCTCTCGGGTAAGGTGCCGAGTGTGTGTGTGGTTCTCGGAGCGTCCGCGGGACATGGTGCGCTGGCCGCGCCCCTGATGGACTTCGCCGTCATGACAGAATCAGCGGCCCTGTTTGCGGCCGGGCCACCGTTGGTCGAAGCCGCTACCGGCGAGAAGATCGACAAGCACGAGCTCGGCGGGCCGAAGGTGCATGTACAGACCAGTGGCGTCGTGCACAACCGTGCCGCCGACGAAGCAAAGGCGCTCGAGCTTGTCCGCAGCTATTTACGCTACTTCCCACAGAGCGCCTGGGATGCACCGCCCTGCGGCATCTCTGGCGACGCTGCTCAGGAGCGACGTCTCGACGAAATTCTCGCGTTAATTCCACCCGATTCGTTCAAGCCCTACAAGATGAAGCGCGTGCTCGAGCTGCTCGTAGACGAGGGGACTCTTCTCGAGGTTCAGCCGCAATTCGGATCCGCCGTCATTACGGCATTGGCATTTCTCGGTGGGCAATCGGTTGCAATCGTCGCGAACAACCCAGTATCCAAGGCCGGTGCGCTCGATTGCGATGCTGCCCACAAGGCCGCACGATTTCTCGAAGTCGTGGGTTCGTTTCACATCCCCGTTGTCTTTCTCGCAGACAACCCGGGCGTGCAAGCCGGCAGTAAGGCGGAGCGCGAAGGGGCGTTGCGTGCCGCGGCGCGAATGTTTGCTGCACAGCGGCGACTGCGAAGCCCAAAGCTTCACGTTACGATTCGCAAAGCCTTTGGTTTCGGAAGCTCGGTCATGGCGATGAATCCATTCGACGATCAGACCCTTAGCATTGCCTTCCCGGGCGCGACCCTGGGCGCGATGCCCGCTGCAAGTGGAGGGCGCGCCGCCAATGCCGAAGAAGAAGAACAGGCGGCCCTCGACGCACTGCAACAAGGCGGTCCATATCCCGTGGCGTCGACCCTCGGATTTGACGAAGTGATTGATCCGCGCGAGCTGCGCAACGTGCTTTTGGCGGGGCTTCGCCTCGCGGCGGGCCGGACCCAAGGTGCCAAGCAACCGCTGGCGCGGGTCGGGTTTTTACCTTGATCAAATTTTGGCGTCGTTGGTCCGCGGTCAACTTCCGCGAGTGAGACGTCCTAGCTTCTTGTAGAGCGGTGAAAATTTCGCTCTCGTGCTTTCCGGCAGTGGCACGATGTCTCCCAACATCCGCGCGCCCCAGACGATGTGCGCGGTGCGCTCGACGAGTTGCGAAACTTTGAGGGCATCGGCGGCGGTTTTGCCAACGGCCAACAGTCCGTGATTGGCGATCAATACCGCACCGCGAT
>JBLHOB010000172.1:0-6487 GCA_047619425.1 Myxococcota bacterium | reverse complement strand
CGATTTGCGAGTTGCGCGAGGTTCGGCAAAGAGAGATAGAAGAGCGATCCGTTGGCGCCGACCCGGTTGATTTCCTTGATGAGCGGAAGCGGGTTGAAGTTGAGATGTTCGAGCACTTCGCACATGATGACGACATCGAAGCGATTGTCTTCGAAGGGCAATACGAAGTCTTCGAGGCGCGCTTCGGCGATTTCGATGCCGTGAAGTCCAAAACGCTTTTGCTGCTCTTCGAGGGACATGTACTCGGGGATGTCGGCCGCGGTCACGCGAAAGCCCAGCTTCGCGATACAGATACTCACGACGCCAAAGAAGGCGCCAATCTCCAGTACCTGCTCAACCTTGTTTCGCTCGGTGAAGCCGATGAAGTCCTTCAGCGTGCGGATGTACTCGTGGCGGTGGGCCATCAAGTAGTAAGGCGTTTCGTCGAACTCGGCTTGGGTTCGATAGGGGTCGAGGTCGTAGTGGCGAAACTCTTCGATGGTAGAATCGACCAGTAACTCTACTTCGTGGATGTCCATAGCAGCTCCAATGGGGGGCCGGATTTCCTATATAAGTACAATTACCCCAGCGTACCATAGCATGGAAGAACACCCAGCTGAGATGTGCAACTCGTGTCGTAGACGCCTTTGTTCCAACCCGGTGTAAAGCGACTTCGCGACTAGACTAACGGCAAGCGGATGAAATCTGGGCCGGGATTAAGGCACAGCGCTTACACGATGATCTTCTCGAAGGGGGTTCCCGTGCTCGGGGTCAAATGTCGATCAGCCGAGAAACTGCTGCTGTGGTGAATCAACGAACGCAGGAAGCGCTCGGCCGTATCGTGACGGCGGACAAAGGCAACACACTACTTCGCGGGAGACTCGTTGACGGCAGCTGACCTGGCTGCCGCATACCTGGTGTTCCCGTTGAGCTTGCCGAAGGAGTTGTCCCTCGCGATGCCCGCGGAAAGCAAGATGGACGGTGCGAACGGCCGATTGGCTACGGTTGCGGCGAAAGTTGATAAACGCGAATTCGGCGGTCCTCGAAAACCGGTGGGCCGACTGCGGCGGCGAACTTGCGCGAGATCTTTTCAAAAATTTCCTCGGGCATTCCGCGGGACGCTTGGAACTGACGCCTTTTATAGAAGTGCGTCGAGGCGGGTAAGTCCGTCACGGCCTCGTTCAAAGCCTCGACCGTGCGATCTTTATGCATGACGACGTGGCTAATGCCGAGCGAGCGAAAGTGCTCGATGTCAATCCGTCTAGGGACGTGGGGCACCAACCCTGCGAGCTGCCGCAGTACTGGATCTCTTCCCAAAAACGCGTCTCCACGCGGCGCTACCGAGATGTAACCGCCGATGATGGGGCGCCCGTGCTGGATCTGATACGCGAGGTTCGGTGCCGACAGCCCGTGGTCGGAATAGGGGATGTCGAGTACGGCACCGGTCGCTTCATCGGCAATGCGTTCGAGTATCGGCAACGCTTCAACTCGTTGCATCGGATAGGGAAGCCAGAGGTATTCAAATGAAATCAGCAAGAAGCAGACGAGGGCGGCACCGCGGCGCTGCGCGAAAGCTTGCACGAAGCCGATTGACGCCAGCACAGAGAGCGCCAGCATGGAGATCACGATAAAGCGGTTCGCTACGCGAAGCCCCTTGAGCACAGGGATGTGCTCAAAGAGTGCATGGGGGAGCTTGATCCCCACTGCCTCTCCGGCGAACGTCGGGTTCGCGCCGAGCGACAACAGCAATGAAGAGCCAAACACCAGAGACCAGGCCACTACGTTGCGGTCTTTTGGTGAGCGTACCCAGGCAATGCACGCCAGGAATAGAACCGTGTAGCCGAGATAGGCTTGAGAGCCGAGCGACGGATAGGCGCGGTGGGTCTCGTAAAATGAGGACGTCAGCATGCCGAGAATCGGATTGTGATCGCTCGGCAGCCACAAAAACGCGAAATCGATGCCTTTGTCGATGGTAGTTTTGGCGTAGGTCTCAAGGTCGGCTTGCAGCAGCATTGCGGTCAGAAAAGGAGCCATGATCAAGAGCGTGACCGCCCCGGCGGCTACGAGACGTCCCGATATGTTGCGAAGCTCGACGACGGCGTAGCGCTCGCGAAAACAATCGACCGCCCACAACCATGGCAAGATGAAGAGTGTGAACAGTGCGTAGTGCAGGCATGCAAGAGTGTTCAACGCAAATACGACGCCGAATAAGACGGTGTCGCGCCGCGTTCCACCTCGAAACGTCCGCATCCCGTAGAGGGCCACCCATGGGAGAAACTGCAGTGAAGACAGGTTCAAATGCTCAAGGCTCTGCTCGAAGTGGTGCGGAAAGAAGGCGAAGATCAGGCCCGCAAGGTATGCAGCCGAGCGATTTTTACTGATCTCGAAGGCGAGATGATGAGCGGCGACACCCGAGAGAAAAAAGCCAAGCAGCGTTGTAAAGTTGAGTGCAGCAATCGGCCCCAGCGCGAGGTTGATCGGTAGCCCGACAATCTGGTTGAAGGTCGAGTGAGTATGCAGCGCGAGAGAAGCGCCGTATGGGTGGAACTGATAGGCAGTCCAATACGGATTGGTCCCCAGCTCAAAGAGCGCTTCTCGCCACCACCAGAAGTTCCAGTAGTTCTGCCAGATGTCGTTGCTGCCATGGGGGAGGTGAGTCGCCATCTGGGGAACGAGTGGCCAGGTGAACAACACCGTGAGGCCCAGGTAGATTGCGAGGATTCCAATCGTCGATTCGCTGAACTGTCGCCAATTCATTCGCGATCTCTCTGCGTGTTGATCGTCACCTTCAACCCTTCTTCTGCGGCAGTGCGAGATGAAGCTGCAACCCGGTGCACTGTAATGGGTTGTCCCACGGCGACATGATGTCAGATCTCTGCGGCTTGCGGTAATCGAATCCGTCGGCCAAGCAATTGGGTCGAACATTGAGAGGCAGATCAGCCCGCGACCCAAAAGCTGCACAACATTCGCACAGGCTTTGCAACTCGCACTCTCAACCCTTAGCCCGCATACATATTCGATTGCATATCGGTCAAAGGCGTCGAGCTCCAGGAGGAGTTGTTTGCTCGGGTTTTCGCGGACAACGAAATACTTGCGCGAGAGTCATGAGTCAAACTCCCAGCGAGCAGCGCGGCGCTTACTGCGCGTCGATGTAACCGAGGGCCTTCAACTCTTCGATCGTGGCCGAATCAAGTTCGACCGCATCGGGTGCAGCATTGTCCGTACCCGTGAGTTGTTGGTGTCGTTTTGCCTGCATCGCGAGTTGCGTGTCGAGTTCAGCTTGCAACTCCGCGACCACTGTGGGTTGATCGCTCGAAATGTCCGACAACTCAAAGGGGTCGGTGTGAAGATCAAAGAGCTTGGTATTGCCCGTCTCGTCGGAGATGAACTTCCAGTCCGCGGTGGTTAGCGAGTAGGTGAATGGAATGCCGTAGCGCTGCAGGCGTAGGGATGTTTGGCTCAGAATCGCGCGAGATTCTGGCGCATCGTTCAACACGTCAATACCACTAACGTTGGCGAGGTATTGCTCTTCGTAGGGAATGTCGATCATGCCGAGCAGAGTGGGAAAGACATCGACAATCGAGACCAGCTGCGGAACCCGCCTCGGAGCGACGCCGGGGACGTGCATCAATAGGGGGGTGTGAAGCTGCTCGCCCCATACGTGATCGTGGCGCAGGAAGTCGTGTTGCCCCATGCCTTCGCCGTGGTCTCCCATCACGACGACGGCGGTCGACTCGGCCAGGCCACTTGCTTTTAGCGCGTCGAGCAGGCGCCCCAATTGTTGGTCGGCAAATCGAATCTCTGCGTCGTAAGCGTTCATCTCTTCGCGGGTATCAACGGTGTCACCGCGCCATCGCTTGCCCGTATCTGAAATTTTGCGTTCACTGCGGTAGGCGTCAACGGCCGATTGATCTGGCGCTCCATCCTTGAAGAGGTCAAAGCCTGCGGGTGCTTCGTGGGGCGAATGAACGTCGAACATGTGCACCCATAGAAAGAACGGAGCCTGTGAGTTTTGTGACAGCCACTCGAGTGCGCGGTTCGTCGTCTCGTCACCGGGGCGCATTTCTTTGACCGAAGGATCGTAGACGCCAAAGCCGCGTTGTATGCCCGACCACAGTTTGAGAGTCGTGGCGCTGGTGAATGCCGCGGTGTTGTAGTCGCGTGCTCGCAAGAAGCCGGCGAGGCTGATCAATTTTGCGGAAGGCGTAAACGTTTTGCCTCCAACCTGAATGTTCGCGAGTACCCCGTGCTCGTTGGGATAGGTCGCGGTCAGTGCTGAAATGTGTGTCGGCAGGGTGGTGGCCATTGGCGTAATGCAGCGCTCGAATAGCAGAGACTCTTCTGCGTAGGCATCGAAGCGGGGCGAGGTGTCGCGGAAGTAGCCGTAGGCGCCGATGTGGTCCGCGCGGCTGGTGTCGATGGTGACCCAAAGGATGTTTGGCGGGCGCGCGCCGTCGGAGGGCGATTGGTCTTTCGGCTGCTCGCAGCCGAGCGTCCAGCAGGCAACCAGTGCAAATGCTGAGGTTGCAAATATCGAGGCTCGGTGCATCGGGGCAGTTCACCGGTAGTGCGCCGTCGGGCGCGAAGTTGGGCGACTCGATCGACGCCGGAGACGCGGCGAATTCTACGGAGATTCATCTGCCCATGCAACGGTGAGAGCAGGGCGCCGAGTCCTAGGCAGCTGTCGCGCAAGCGCCCGACAGCTGCGCCGCGATGGGCGCTGAGCCAGCGTGCGCTTTATCCGAAGGAGGAACCGAGCGTGTCCAATAACAGGCAGGGCTAGATCGCAATCGGCGGGTTTGAGGCAGGCAAGACTCGCCGCCAAAAAATGAGCTTCCCCGCAACACGGGAAATATCGTGTAGCGCGCTCGGAAGACCAACCTACTGATTACGACGCGGCCTCGGGCCACTGTGAGGGCCGCCGCGGGTTAGCTCAATTGCCTTTTCAGCGACCGCGCGTGCTGCATCCTGCGGCGTGTCGTAGGACTCGTCTGCGAGCGACTGCCGGGCCTGCCGGAAGTCATCGGGGCGAAAGCCTGTTGAGACCCGGGGACGCAAGCTGAAGAGCTGTCCCATGATGACGTTCAGACTTGAAGCACCGGACTTCTTGGCCTTCGTATCCTTTGCGGTGGTGGGCTCATCATGATTGGCGTCATCGTTCGCCGCTTTCTTGGCGGCAGTCTTTTTCGCCGCGGCCTTCTTCTTGGCGGGCGCCTTTTTGGTTGCAGCCTTCTTGGCTGTGGCTTTCTTTTTGGCGCTCGATTTGGGGGCTGTCATGGCCCTGAGTCTAGTTGTTTCAGGCGAGAATGCAGGGCGTCATGCAATCGAATTGTGATACTGGGCTCCAGGGGCAGGTCGGGCCCCATCGCAGGCCAGGGCGCGGGCGGCCCTGGCCTCTCGCTCGATCGTGTGGAGGTCGGTCGTGGCAGCGGCGTTTCGCGATCAATGACAGCCGCACCCGCCTCTCGTAGACTCTGCCGATTCACACAAGAGGTTCAAATGATTCGAACATCAAGGCGCCTAGGCCGCGTTCTATTTACGCCGTTTTGCCGGGTGTCGCTGTTCATCGCGTTGAGCCTGATGCTCGTCGCCTCGACTACAGCCTTTGCAGAAACCGAGCAAGAAGAACAACGGCGACTTTCGACGGAGTTTGAAGCGTCGCTCGAGTACCAGTACGGAGAGATCGAACTCTCCGCTGCATCTGCTCGCTTGAATCTCGACGGAAACTACAAGTACCTCGACGCATCCGACACCAAACGTCTCCTCGAACAGGCCTGGGGCAACCCGCCCGGGGCCGAGACAATCGGTGCGATTGTTCCGTTTGATTTTGGTGTCTGGGACCCGACGTCGTGGGCTGTGATTCTTTCATTTGATGAAGATGGATACGTATCGGACGAAGATGCTGCGGACATTCAGTACGACGAACTCCTGCTTGAGATGCAGGGCGACACTGCTGCCGCGAGTGAAGAGCGAGTGAGCCGCGGTTATGGTGCGATCGAACTCGCCGGATGGGCCGACCCGCCGTATTACGACGCCGAAAGCCATCAGCTCTATTGGGCCAAGGAGTTGATCTTCGAAGGCGCGAGCCAGAATACATTGAACTACAACATTCGCGCGCTGGGTCGACGGGGTGTGTTGATCTTGAATGCGGTCGCGACCATTGATGAGCTCGCCGTCGTGCGCGACGGCATGCAGGGGCTGCTGTCACTGGTCGAGTTCGACACAGGCAGTCGCTATGTCGACTTTGATCCCGACGTCGATACGGTTGCGGCCTATGGCATTGGCGCGCTTGTGGCGGGGAAGCTTGCCGCAAAGGCAGGGCTGCTTGCGAAGTTTGCTCCGCTCTTATTGGTATTTAAGAAGTTCGGAATCCTGATTGTCGTGGGACTCGGCGCCTTCTTGAAAAAGGTGTTCTCGGGGCGCAACGAGAAGTACGCAGTCAAGCCGCCGCCGGATATAGATCCAACGGACCCTTCGAGTCAAAGCTAGCTGCAGCCCACCGCACGAA
>JBLHOB010000171.1:0-6497 GCA_047619425.1 Myxococcota bacterium | reverse complement strand
CCGGCCTGTGAGAGTGCGAGCAATTCGGTCGCGTGAAAAGTTGACATCGCGCCACCGCGCTTTCCGATCGGTGTACGTACTGCTTCGACAATTACAGGGGTGCCCATAGTCTTCTCCTTCGATGGGTTTAGTTTTAAATCGAACGTTGATTGCGTAGAATTTTGAGGACGGACAATTAGATCAAGTGCGGGTTCACGCCGATACCACCGTCGCATGGAATACAGATGCCCGTAACGAACGACGCGCGGTCCGACGCCAACCAGATCACCGGCTGCGCGACTTCTTCGGGCTGACCAATGCGTCGCATCGCGTGCTGAGCAATCGTTCGCTCCTTGTGCTCCGGAAACTGTTTGAAGTATCCAGCGATAGCAGGCGTCTCAAACCCGCCCGGTGCTACCGAGTTGACGCGAATTCCCAGTGCCGCGTACTCCGCCGCGCCGGTGCGAGTCAGCGCATCGACGCCACCCTTCGCCGACACATAGGCTCCGAGCATCGCTTCCCCCTTAAAAACGCTCGCAGTAATAATGTTGATGATCGAGCCACCGCCCCCTTTAAGCATCGCCGGGACTTCGTGCCGCATGCAGTTAAAGACGCCATCCAGCGAGACGTCCATGGTCGTACGCCAGGTTTCGTCTTTGATTTCGTGAATCGGTGCAAAACGACCGCTGCCCCCGACCGCATTATTCGAAGCCCAATTGAGGCAACCGAACTCATCGACCGCACGCGAGACCATGGCCTTTACCTGCTCGTTTTGCGTTACATCCGCGTGTACGTAAACCGCTTCCCCGCCTGCGTCACGAATTGCCGCGACGGTTTCCTCGCCGCCTTCATCGTTGATGTCGCTCACGACGACTTTCGATCCTTCTTGCGCGGCGAGGATCGACGTCGCGCGCCCAAGTCCCGAGCCCGCGCCAGTAACTAAGCCCACCTTGCCTTCCAACATTCCCATCCGGTCTCCTCGTTGCACCTATGCAAGTCTTCGTGCTTGTGGCCCCGTTGTCGGCTTTGCAGGATAGAAGAGCCCCCGACAACAATCGACGGTGTGATGAGCGCTTTCGGGCGAGCCATTGCGGGCTTGGCGAATACCTCGCAAGCTTGCGCGCCTCACCTCGGAGGGGTTTACGTGGCGCTCATGTTCGAAAAGCGGTTTGCGCCATTTTTCTGGACCCAGTTTCTGGGCGCCTTCACCGACAACGCCTTCAAGCAAGCCCTCGTATTGATGATCACGTTTCGCGTCACGATGACCGAAGCCGAGACGGGCATGCTCATCGCAGTAGCGTCCGGTTTGTTCATTCTTCCCTACTTCCTTTTTTCACCGCTCGCCGGGCAGATTGCCGACAAAGCCGAGAAGGCCGGCATCATGCGCCGAGTGAAGCTCCTCGAGATTGTCATCATGGCACTCGCAGCCGCAGGCTTTATGATGGCCGATGCTGGCGTGGCCTGGGCCGACAACTACCTGATTGCGATCTTATTCTTGATGGGCACACAGTCCACGTTCTTTGGGCCCGCTAAGTACAGCATCATCCCCCAACACCTGCGCGACGAAGAGTTGATGCAGGGCACGGCCCTCGTCGAGAGCGGCACATTCATCGCGATCCTTACCGGCACGATCGTCGGCGGCATCTTGATATTGCAGACGCCGCAACTCGTCGGTGCGTCCCTGATCTCGCTTGCCGTTGCGGGCTGGCTCACCAGCTTAAAGATTCCATACGCCGCCCCTTCCAACCCCGAGCTTACAATTCGCTGGAACTGGCTTTCTGAGTACGGGAATTTGTACCGGGTCGCCAGCCAGAAGTCGTCGGTCTTCCTGTCGATCATCGGCATTTCGTGGTTTTGGTTTCTCGGCGCAATGGTGATGGCCCAGTTGCCCAACTTCGTAAAGTTGTTCGTGCACGGCGATGAGTCGGTCTACATCTTCCTCTTGTCGCTATTCACTCTGAGTATTGCCGCGGGCTCCACGTTGACCGACCTGCTGTCCGACGACAGCATTGAGCTCGGCATGGTGCCCTTTGGAGCAGTCGGGCTCACCGTATTTTCCCTCGACATCGGCCTCCTCGACTACTCAAACGCACCCGCCGAGGCTCTGAACATTGCGACGATTTTCTCTGGCACCACGGACACCTCGATCATTCGTGTCGTTGTTGACATCTGTGGCATGGGAGTCGCGGGAAGTTTTTTCATCGTGCCTCTCTATGCGTTGCTGCAACATCGAACCGCCCCAGAGACACGCTCACAAGTAATCGCCGCAAACAACGTGGCCGGTGCTGCCTTCATGGTCACATCCGCGGTAGTCGTCTCCGCTCTCTACGCTGCCGGCTTCAGCACGCCACAGCTTTTTCTTGTACTCGCCGCACTCAACGCCGTCACGGGGAGCTACCTCGTCTTTAAACACCCCGAGTTCGTGCTGCGCTTTTGCAGTTGGGCAATCGGGATGACGCGCTACCGAGTGCACTACGAAGGGCGCGCCGGCATCCCGAACAATGGCGCGTGTCTCGTGCTCGCAACGCCAACTGGCCTGCACGACTGGCCGATGATCAGCGCTGCTTGTGAAAGGTCGGTTCGCTTTGCATTTGAAACCAGCGCACCCAATGGCCTAAAGACACAAATTCTCAGGCGTTGGTTCCGCGCGATCCCTGTCCGTTCCGAGCAACAAGATGCGCCCAGCGCAGGCGACACGATCCATGCGGCCTTCGAGGCCGGCGAGGTCGTTTGCCTATTTGTTGCAGACTCGGCGAAAGCCAGCGCGGCTCGACAAGAACTCGTCTCGCAAATCGGTCGCGAAGCCGATCGCATGGCGGTTCCAACGGTGACGATTGCGATTAAGCGCGACCGAGCCCCCGACCCCCTACCGGTCCAGCCCACCCCGATCCCATCATCGCGCCGCCAGCACTTTACGGTTGTTGTCGAGAGCCAAGCAGAGCCAACGCCCTAGACGATGCGATCGTTCAAAGCAGAGATTCGCAGCCCTGCACCGCCGGCAGCGTTACTCGAGGGGACTACTCGTCCTTCTCGTCCTTCGGGAAAATTTTCGCAGGGACCAGGATTCGCTTGCAGTTGGTGCACTCGAACACTTCTTCGAGTCGCAACACTTCGCTCAGCCGAACGCGCGGCAAAACGATCCGACACATAGGACACGACTTTTCGGTCAGCACTGCGATTGCGGGCTGCTTCTTCAGCCGCACCGCTTCGAAGCGCTTGAGTACCTTCGGGTCGACGTCGGCCGACTCTTTCGCCTTCAAGGCAACCGCTTCGGCTCTTTCTTTTTCGACGCCTTCCTGGCGTCCGTTGATTTCTGCAGTCTGTCCGGGGGCGGCCGCTTCCACTGCGGCAAGCTTTTCTTCGGCCAGTCCGAGGGCGCTCTTGGCGCGATCAATCGCTTCCATGTGCTCGAGTGCGTTGGTCTCGAAGTCGGTTTTCGCAGCCTCGGCGGCTTCGAGCTCGTTTTGCAGCGCGGTGTAGGCCTGGTTCGAACTCACCTGCCCACTTTGGTGGTTGAGCTTTAGAATCAACTCTTCCTGAACCCGCATCTGGCTCTCAAGCCGACGCTCTTCGAGCTCTTCGGTTTCGAGCTCCGCCTTGCTCTCGGCGACCGTGCTTTCGCTTCGCCGGATTCCCTCGCGAATGCGCTCCCGCTCGACGGGGAACTTTGCCAACTCGACATCCAGACGGTCAATCTCGGTACAGACTTTCTCGGTCTCAACCAGCTGGCGGAGCATGTGCTGCAACGGGCTCTCCTCGGGTGGGGCCCCCGAGTCTACCCCGTGGACCGCGTCATGGGGTGGAGATTATGACTGGGCCCGTGTGCGAGGAATCGAAAGCAGGGTTGCCAGCGGGCCGCTAATCTATGGCGTCAGCTTGAAACCAACACACCGAAAAGTCGGAGAGTCGCGCAATGAACACCTGGGTTCGCATCGTTTTCGTGGTCGCAGTCATGGGGCTTATGGCTTGCTCCGACCAACAGCCGCCCGCCGATCCAAAGCCGACACCGACGCCGACCACGCCGGCACAGCCGACGCCACCGCCAGTACCGCCTACGCCCCCCGCAGCTCCGGTTGACGAGCGCAGTGACGAAGAAGCCCTCTTGAAGAGAGGAGGCGCCGTCTACGCCGCAAACTGCATTGCGTGTCACAACGTAAACCCAGCTCTCGACGGTGCGATTGGGCCTGCGATCAAGGGCTCCTCCTTTGAGCTCCTCGAGGCACGCATCATGCGCAACGAGTACCCCGAAGGCTACACACCCAAACGCGACACGAAGGCGATGATTGCGCTTCCTTACCTCGAACCGGACATCCCCGCGATAGCAGCGTTCCTGGCGGAATAGGCAAACGCGGCCTTGTCTTGAGATGCGCACAGCCCTCCCGCTTCGGGTAGGAGATTTAATGTGAATACCGCGCTCACCCACGTAGCACTTCACGTCAAAAACTTTGATGGATGCATCGAGTTCTACAAGACCTACTGCGCGATGAACGTCTGTCACGAGCGCAGCGACGATCACTCATCGGTCGCCTGGCTCGCCGAGCCGGGCAAAGAGCGCGAGTTCATCATCGTCGTAATTGACGGAGGCAAGCGAGAACCCCAGGCCGAAGACGACTTCAGCCACCTTGGGTTCGCCGTCGAGAGCCGGGCCCACGTAGACGCGCTCAGCGCAAAGGCCGAGAAAGAAGGTTGCCTCGTTTGGGCGCCGCGCTCAGAACCCTACCCCGTCGGCTACTATTGTGGCATTCGCGACCCAGGCGGCAACATCATCGAATTCAGCTATGGCCAGCCACTCGGCCCCGGCGCGCAGGACTAGACGAGACAAAGCAAGGCGGCGCAACGTGGCGCCGCCCGCGACCCACTACCGGAGAATGCATGCCCGTCAGCCATTGGCTCATCAAATCAGAACCCAACAAATATTCGTGGGACACTTTCGTAAGCGACGGAAAGACCTTCTGGGATGGCGTGCGAAACTACGAAGCACGCAACAACCTCATCGCCATGAAGAAGGGCGACCTCGCCCTCTACTATCACTCCAACATCGGCAAAGAGGTCGTGGGGGTCGCTCGGGTCATCGTCGAGTCCTATCAGGACCCGACGACAGAAGACGAGCGCTGGTCCGTCGTCGACTTTGAACCCGTCGTCGCCTTCACCGAGACCGTCACCCTCGCCGACATCAAGAGCGACCCGAATCTCGCCGAGATTGCACTGATCAAGCGCTCCCGTTTGTCCGTTATTCCGATGTTGAAGACAGAGTTTCAATACATCATGAAACGCGGCAAAACCAAGCTTCCAAAGGCGTAGGCCCACAGGCTCCTACTCGGTAAAATGTGCGGGAACAATTCACTCGCCCTTCACGTCGGCCGTGACGAGCGGCGCAAATGAACTGGGAGCTTTCATCGTTGAGTGACCGAGAACTCATCATCTGGGATGGCGACTGCGGCTTCTGACGTCGCCTGGTCGCCTGGATCAGGCGTCACGATGGTGCTGGCAGATTCGATGCGGAGCCCTACCAGGCGGTAGCGAACCCACCGATGACCCCCGAATTTGCGACCGCCTGCGATGGTGCCGTTCATGTCATGTGCAGCGATGGCCAGGTTCTGCGAGCCGGGCGAGCGTGCATGCACATCCTCAGTGGCCTCGGCTGGCCGCGAACCGCCGCGCTCTTTTCACTACGGCCATTCATTTGGTTCGTCGAGCTCGGATACCGGGTCGTTGCGTCCAACCGCGTTTTCTTCAATTCCCTCCTCTTTCGCCGTTAATTCGAGGCCAGTTCTAGACCGTAAATGTGGTATTGATTTTCCTACACGGAAAATTTTTACCCATTCGAGGAATGAGTTTTCATCGAAAGTGAAAACATTTTCCGCGACTTGCCTGTGGCTGTCTGTCTCCAATTGTCTTGCGTCTCAACATGGCACGAACCTTGCTCTACCAATAACCAACTCTTCTGAAACACAACACCAGATTGGAGAGTTAGGGAGGTAGCAGGGCAAGAGCCGTTCGAAACAACACCGCTTCAACGTAAGCCTGATTAGGACCGTCGAAGCAGATGCTAATGCTGCAGCTGAAGTCGATTCCGATGAAGTTGAAGTAGCCGAAGCAGTGCAAGCCCATAGAAGATGCTGACTGAACGTGGGCGAGGCGAACTACCAGTCGTTGAGCATGGCGGTGTGATGAGGTCGGACGGCAAGGAAAGTAAAAGCCTGGAGAGGACGATTTGACAGTCATGAATCGTAGGTCTTCTGGGAGTCCGCGCGGTACGTGCTGATGCTGAATTGCAGAGATTGATCAATGCTGAGTTAACTCTGCAGCCCAGCGAAAGCGAGTGCAGACGCCTCACAAATCGTCCTCTCCCCTTCCGTGCGTCTTTGGCGGTTCGCCGCAAAGAGCAGAACGAGAGCAAGGCAACAGGGGCCGGACACTCATTGCGAGTGTTCGGAGTTGCGCGGGGCCAATCGCCTGCAACCAATTGGGCGAATGGTGCTACACGAGGCCGCGGAACGATTTTTCACGATGCGCGC
>JBLHOB010000170.1:0-6513 GCA_047619425.1 Myxococcota bacterium | reverse complement strand
GGATCTTTGTCGCGCATTCACTCATGGACGTGTTTGCGGACAAGCTCTGCGCGACGCTCGAAGGTATCAAGGTCGGGCACCCGCTCGACGACGGTGTCTTTATGGGGCCGCTCATCAACCAAGTGGCATTTGACAAAGTTGAGCGTTATCGCGCACGCGCAAGCGAGACGGACGGTGAACGTGTCCTTCAATGCCAGCCGGCTCTGCCCGCACCCTATATCGGCCCGGGGCTCATGCGCTTTCACACCGCCGCACAGGACCACGCCTACAAACGCGACGAAATTTTCGGGCCGGAAGCGGCTCTCTATCCGATAGCAGATCTCGATGAAGCCATCGCGGCCATCAACGACTCCGACTACGGCCTTGCCGCAGCTGTGTTCACCCGCGAGCGGCGCAACTACGACTACACCATTGGACGTATTCGCACGGGGATCCTGAACTGGAACAAGGGCACTACGGGGGCCAGCGGCAAGCTGCCCTTCGGCGGCCTTGGCAAAAGTGGCAACGATCGGCCCGCCGGGATCAGCGCTTCGATCTACACCACCTATCCCCAAGCACATCTGGAAAGCAGCGGCGGCCTCGACCGGGCTATGCTCCCACCGGGCTTTCCAACCTTCGAGGCCGAGTAGATGCGCATCGACAACGAAAGCGAAGACTACGACTATCAACGCACTGTGTTGATGGGCGACCCTAGTCACTTCAGCGTCCAGGGTGGCGCTAACCCCCACACGCGCACGCGCTGGGGTTCCAAACGCAAAGTCAATCGCGAACTCGCGATCGAACAGTGGCACCACCTAAAGCAACAACTCGAAGACATCGACATCCGAGTGATCGTCGTACCCGCCGACCCCGAACAACCCGGCCTCGTGTACCCCGCCAACGCGGGCTGCCAAAGCGACGTCGATCATCCCGACCCGGTCGGCGCGAAAGTCTTCACTCTTTCGAATCTGTTACCGACCCGCGCAGGCGAGAAGGCGCACTACCGACGTTTACTCGAAGAGCGAGGCTTTTTCGTTAGCGACATCGACGACGAATACCGCTTCGAGGGCGAAGCCGACTTCTTCCCGGCCGGCGACGTCTATCTGTTTACCCACGGCACTCTCGAAACCCAACGCTTCGTGCCCACGCTCGGCATTCCCCCTTGGAAACGCGTTTATGGGTTTCGTACGGACGCCCGCGTCGAAGCGCTGCTCGCACCTAAGGTCGCGCCAACGCCGATCATGACTGTTGGTCTCGTGCTCGAAGCCCACTACCACGGCGACACCGCGATCTGTGCCTTCGGAAAAAACCGCGGTGAATTGCTCGTCTACCGCGACGCCATCGATGTTGACGACATGCTGAAACTCGAAGACCACTTCGACGGCCACATCATCGAACTGTCAAAAGAGGACGCCGAATTCTACGCCGCCAACGCCTTCACGTACGAACGCGATGGTGATTGCTTCTTGGTTATGCCCGAAGGTGTTTCCGAAAGACTCCTCGGCCAGATTCGTGAGCGCAACGTCACTCCGCTTACCGTGGATGTCAGTGAGTTCCTGAAGAAGGGCGGCGGGAGCGTGAAGTGCATGATCGGGGATCTGGGGTTGTTGGCGGTGGGGAAGACGGTCGAAATTGCTTTGGATCCGGTGGGTTCGGCGGGCTGATCGTCGAGTTGATTGGCGGCTTTCAAAGTTGGAGCCGTCTTAGAGCCGTTCGAACCCGTGATTGCGTTTGCGTAGCCGTGCGATTCACTCGGCATGAAGTGGCTATCGGTGTCGAGCAGGACCTTTGCTGAAGACCATCCGCCTTGGTCCTGAATCCACTTCAACGGCGTCCCACGTGCCATGTGCAGGCTTGCCCAAGTGTGCCGGAGGCAGTGGGGGGAGGGGGGAGCGGCGGTAGGGGCAGACCGTCTGTCTGATGAGCAGGCAACGGCTCTTTACTCCGAGCCGAGCGTCGCTGACTACATCGCAGAGCAAGTCACGGCGAACATTCTCGAAACGGCGACTCTTCATGAGTGCTGGTGTTACAACCTTCCAGCGACCCGCCCGCATACTTCTGCCAACTCGGCGTATCACGCCGAGCGATCGCAACTCCTCGCCCAGCTTTCGTTTCCGCGTGAGTACGTGCGCGATGTCGCGGGTGAGTAGACGACTGCTAAGAGGGCAATGCGCCTGGCCGATCAGAGGACAAGATCGCGCCGCCCCCTCACCCGTCCTTCGCAACCTCAAGCACGCCATCCGCGACCAACGCTTCAATCTCCGCCTCACCCAAGCCCAACAACTCCGCCGCAATCACGCGCGTGTGCTCACCAACCTTCGGAGCCTGGTAGACGTTTGCGTCGAGCATGCCGGTGGCTTTGAAACAGGGGCCCTCGTAGGCGATCCAGCCGAGGTCTTGTTGGTTGATCCAGCGTGGGTAGCCGCGCGCGCATAGGTGGGGGTCGGTCGACATTTCGGCGCCGGTTAGCATTGGGAGTGCCGGGACACCGAACATTTGCAGCGAGGACGTGACGCCCTTCTTTGTTTGGACGGCGGTCCATTCGGAAAGGCGCGCGTCAATTTCGTCGTGATCGTTGCGACGGCCTTCGACGGTTTCGTACTCGGGCTTGGTGGTCCATTCGGGGGCCCCCATCGCGCCGCAGAGTTTCTTCCAATCCATATCGTCACGGATCGTGATGGCGACCCATTGTTCATTGCCCGCGCAGCGGTACGAGCCCCAGGGTGCGCCGCGCTCACTGCGATTGCCCTTGGGTTGGACACTGCCGGGTTCGAGGCCAGCCTTCAGTAGCAAGTCGCCAATGATGCCCGTGACGGTTTCAACTTGGGCGAGTTGAGCGTGGCCACCCAGGCCTGTGCTTTCGCGCCGGTACAACATCGCGAGTGCTCCAAGGGCTGCGACCCGTCCGGCGAGATGGTCGGGGAAAATTGATGTTGAGCCGGCGGGGTCGTCTTGATCGTCGTAGTTCCAGAGGTATACGAGACCACCGACGGGCTGGGTGTTGGGCCCGTAGCCGATCCAGTCCGACCAGGCGCCGTGGGCACCGAGTAGCTGACCACTCGCCATGACGATGCGTGGGTTGATCTTGCGCAGCGCTTCGTAACCGACCCCCATCTTGTCCATTGCACCCGTTGAGCTGTTTTCGATCACGATGTCGGCTTGCTCGACAAGTTTGTGCAGCAGCTCAAGGCCCTTGGCCTCTTTGAGGTTCACGCCAAAGCCGCGTTTGCTCGTGCTTGACGAAGCAAACGACGCACTCATTTCCGTGGACATCACGACGCGAATAAAGTCGGGTGCCGAGCGGCTTTCGATCTTGATCACGTCTGCGCCATAGACCGCAAGCAGCCGACTCGCTTCAACCCCGACACCCCCGATCCCGAAGTCGAGCACGCGAAGCCCGGCAAATGGTGCCGAGGGCTCAGGTGCCGGGCCCGAAGGTGCGGGACGTTCTTCTGCCCAGATCCCCTGTGCGATCTCATCGTCGTGCTCACCGATGCCAGGCGCTCGACCTCGATAGCCCTGACGTTCGCCATCGATTTGTAAAAAGCCTGCCTGTACGGGGCCCGTTGCGCCTGCCTTGTACTCGACGTTGGGGAAGGTGTCTCGCGAGACGAAGTGTTCGTTGATGAGTACTTCGTCCGGGTTTAGGACGGGCGTGCAGACAATGCCGCGACGTTGACACTCGGCGGCGAGTTCTTGATGGGGCATGGTCACAAACAAATCGCCGATCAGTACCTCGAGCGCGTCCATGATTTGAAGGCGCCCAAGCATGCTGTCGTACATTGCGTCCTGAAGGTACTCGGGCTCTCCCAACCACTCGCGCATCGCGTGCCACTGGCGCGGCGATAAAATGACGAGCCGCACGTACCCCGTCTTGCAGGGATAGATCTTATACATCGGCCCCGAACCGACGCGCTGCTCAACCACGTTGAGACCCTTTGCGGCTTGAAAGGTCGCGTTCGCCATCGCCCAGTTGGTTTGTTGTGCGAGTGCTTCGAGAATCGAGAGATCGAGCGTTTGTCCATGGCCCGTGCGTTGTCGCTGCACCAATGCCGAGAGTGCCGCGAACGCGCCGAGGATGCCCGCGATGTCGTACGCCAACGTGCCTGGCGGCAGCAACGGCTGCTTCTCGGGAATGCCCGCTTGAAACTGCATGCCACCGAGTGCTTCAAGCGTCGCGTCCGTCGCGACCCAATCGCGATAGGGCCCCCAGGCACCAAAGTCTGAGATGTTGAGCACAACGAGCGATGGGTTGGCGGCGCGGAGTGCATCGGCGTCGATGCCGCGCTCGAGCAAACCACCGGGGCCAAAGCTTTCGATCAAGACATCGGCGCGCAACGCCAACTCGGCGACTCGCTCTGCATCGAACGTCATCCCGCGCTTATTGAAGTTGCGATAGGCGAAGTAAAGACTGTCGCCTTCGTGAAAGGGCGGCTCACATCGAGAGGCGGCGCCTTCGCTTGGCTCGACGCGAATTACGTCGGCACCGAGGTCCGCTAGGAGCCTGCCTGCGAGTTCGCCTTTTTGGTCGGCGAGGTCGATCACTCGAACGTCGTGCAAGGGGCGGTCTGTCATGGGGCTCCAGCGTGTTGAAAGAGTGTCTTCTAAACCATAAGGCTAGCGACGCATCGCGCGGGGCGGAAGTAAATGCGAGCGGTTCCCGATGCTTGCCAGCACGCCCCAGCACAACCTACGATTAGGGCTATGACTGACCCTCACATCCTCGAGAGCTACGACGAAGACATCGCCGCGTCGTTTCTGCGCACAAACGAGACCTTCGCCGGGCTGCCCGACTTTTTGGGGCTGCGTCTCGTCAAATTCGAACCCGGGCGGCTCTTGGCCGAAATGGAAGTGAGCGAGCAGCTCATGACACCGTTTGGGAATATGCACGGTGGTGTAATCTCTGCACTGTGCGATCACGTACTCGGTTGCGTTTGTTACCCCCACATGGCCAAGGGCGGTTGGGCGGCCACCACCGAGTTCAAGGTCAACCTATTGGCGCCGGTCACGGGCGGCAAACTCGAAGCGGTCGCCGAGCTTGTCTCTTTGACGAAGTCGACTGCGGTGGTGCGCATCGACGTAGTCAACATCGACAACACGGGCGAAGTCAACATTCATCGCGCCTGTGGTGCCGCGCAAGGCACCGTGACCCTGCGCCCGCCGAGGCCCAAGGCCTAAGCGACGACGACTACTCTTCGCGGATCCCATACTGATCGATATAGAAGGCATATCGCTCGCGCTCTTCTTTTGCGTCGAGCCCCGAGTCTTCGAGGGTGTACGCGTGCGCGCCGCGGGAGCCTTTGGGTTTGTTGGCCGCGTAGTCAGTCATTTGATCGCGCGTTTTGTCCCCAAGCTGCCACCCGAGCTTTTCATAGACGCCATCAATGGTGCGAGCCGGGTTCTTCACGATGTCGTCAAAGCACACGTCGACAAACTGGGCATCGGGCAGAGCACCCGTTTTCCGTTGCTCCATTTCTTTTTGATAGATGTACGCGTACCCAAATGCCAACTGTCCGGGTACGCGCGACATGTCGACGTTGTTGCAGCGCATCCATTTCAGAGTCCCCATCAAGCTCAGTGACGAAGCCAGTGTCTTGAGCGGATCGCGGTGGGTGCGCACGATGCGTGCGTCCGGATAGACATCGAAGAGTACTTTCATTTGAAAAAGGTGACTCGGTGCTTTTAACAACCAACGCTTGCTCGGGTTGCGCTGGGCACTCGCGTTGCCGGCCCCCGACTTCGATTGGTGTTGAAGTGTCTGCAAGAAACGTTTGTGATAGCGATACGCTGAGCGTTGATCACTGCGCTGCAAGTACTTGTCGTAGCTGGGCACGTTGTGGTTGCCGCCCCAATGGTCGGAGAGAAATTCGTGCATCGTGATAAAGATGCATTCGTTGGGGAGGTGCCCGGAGTTGGCGTGCATGGTCTCGTATTCGGGCTGAACGTCCTGCCAGAAGAGATGCAGCTTGTCGGCGGCTTCGGCTACGGCTTCAACGGCATCGCCATTGATCGCCTCCATGGGGTGATTCATCTCCCACAAAAGCGGCGCGCGGCTAGCGGTGTCTTGCGCCATCAATTCGTGCAAGATCGAAGTACCCGAACGCGGGCTGCCAATTATGAAAACCGGCGCTTCAATTTCTTCGTCGAGGATTTCGGGCTGTTCGGCCCAGCGTTGCGCGAGTAGCAAGCGATTGCGCAGACTTCGCAGCAGCTCGGTGCGCGCCATAATACGGCCAATCAAATGCAGGTCGGACTCTTCATCGAGCGCTCGCACCAACACTTCAAAGTGATCACGCCAATCGTCGCCACTGAAGTCGGAGAGACCGGTTGAAGACATTGCCGTGTCAAGCAGGTCTTGCGCCTTGAGGGAGACCAGCTGCGATGCGCCGCCGAGCATATCGCCATGTTCGATGAGCCGTTGCGCCCACGTCGGGCGCTCAGGGGGTTGCCACTTCAAACCTTCTCTCCTTGCGCTTTCGCAGCGGTCCGTTCAACTCGGTCGATAACGTTTACGACAATGCCAGCCACATCGCG
>JBLHOB010000169.1:0-6563 GCA_047619425.1 Myxococcota bacterium | reverse complement strand
TTGCCTTGACGGTGCTCGATGCATCAATTCGAGCGACGCCGTTCTGGTCGGGCTGGACACTGTTTGCGGTCATCGTCTCGCTCGCGGGGTTCAACGCGCGCAAGAAACTGCCCTTCATCCCACTTGGCAAGGCATCGTCGTGGATGCAGTTCCATCTCTACGCCGGAATTTTCTCAATCTTCGTATACCTCGCGCACGCCGGCCCCAAGCTGCCGAGCGGCACGTTGGAAGCGAGCCTTTGCCTGCTCTTCGTATCGATTGCGCTTAGCGGCGTGGTAGGTGCCGTCGTCTCCCGAGTTGTACCGGTGGGCCTCACGACCCGGGGTGAACCCGTCTTGTTCGAGCGCATTGCGTCGCTGCGCATGGTGCTTCACGAAGAGGTCGAAGCCCTCGTGGTCGAAGCGGCCCGCGAGCATCAAACCACGACAATCTCTGACTTCTACAAAGAAAATCTCGACGGTTTCTTTCGCGGCCCTCAGAACCTCGTCTTCCACTTGATGGGATGGAGCAAGCCCATCCGCGAGCTTGAACGTGAGTTCGATGCGATGGATCGTTACCTCAATGAACGCGAACGTGAAGTCGTTTTACTTATCCGCGAGCGCACACGCTTAAAGGACGACCTCGATTATCAATGGGCGCGACAGCTTCTTTTGAAGGGTTGGCTCTTCGTCCACATCCCTCTCACTTTCAGTCTGCTGATCCTCGTGGTACTCCACATCGTTGTCGTCTATGGCTTTCGGGGGAATCTCCCGTGACGAGACGGCTGCAAGAGACCGGCTTCGACCGCAGTACGTACGAACGCCCCAATCGCGAATGGGTTTGTGGCCGCACCGGTCAGGCTTGCCCAATGGGCCCCGACACCGCGGGCCATTGCATCACAACCCACGAATGCATGCCCAGTCGCGACGGCGACCGGTGGATGTGCGCGCGCCCTACTGCCTTTGGCGGCGAGTGCCCGGACGGGCCATTCCCCGACGGCACCTGCTGCAATGCAATCGCGACTTGCCAGCCGCAGCTTTCCTTGCGAGCCAAGCGCGGTCGCGCTGTTCGCTGGACCATCGTCATGACGATCGGCATGCTCGGCATTGCACTCGCCGGTGACGGCGGGCTTTCGTTTATTTTCCCCGGCCCGGTCACGCACCAGCATGGAACAATCGAGAAGGACTGCGCAAGTTGTCACAGTGCCGGTACAGGAGGCGCGGCGCATTGGCTATCGAGCGCACTGGCTTCCAACCCAACGGCTTCCGACAGTGACCGCTGCCAGGTGTGCCACGATCTCGGCTCTTCGAGCACAATCGCCCACAGCGTGCCCGCGCAAGATCTCGCGCGCAAGACCGCGCGCATGCGTGCCTACGACCTCGACATGTCGCGGCCCGTTCGTTTTACGCTGGCAAAAATCGGCCCGGGCATTCCTTTGCGCGAAGGTGGCGAACTCGCTTGCGCGGTTTGCCACCAGGAGCACCGCGGCGCCAACCACGACCTGAACGCCTTGACCAACGACCAATGTCAGGTGTGTCACCTGGTGCAGTTTGAGCGCTTTGCAGATGGCCATCCCGCACTGGGCGCGTATCCCTATGGACGCCGGACCCGCATCATCTTCAACCATCAAACCCATCGCGAAGATTATTTTCCCGACGAAGGTCGCGAAGTCTTCTCCTGCTCGGACTGTCACGCTCCCGAAGCGACGGGCCGCACGATGACCGTGAACCCGTTTCAAGCAACCTGTGGTGACTGCCACGATGGCGATGTCCGCGCGGCCGGAACCAAGGGCATCGCCTTTATCAACCTTCCCGCGATCGATACCCGCGGCTTGCGGGCAGCGGGCATCGACCCGGGTCAGTGGCCCCGCATCGAACAGCCAAAGCCGATCAGTCCCTTCGTTGCTCTCCTTCTCGCCGGAGACGAACGCTTGTCTGCCGCGGACCGCAAAGCGGTGGCAGACATTGGCGAGGACACGAGCCAGATTTCCGGACGCACCCAATTCGAAACTCAAGCACTGGGTCGCTATCTCTGGTCCCTCAAACTTTTGCTGAACGACCTGCGTGACGATGGCCACCGCGCGATTGCGTCGCGACTACGCAGCCCCCATGTGATGGGCGGAAGCGACATTGCGGGTGAATTGCTGAGCGACCTGACAAGCGGCCTCGAACGAGAGACCGTCCAATCGGCAATCGACCAGTGGTTTCCAGACCTTGAACGCGAGGCTGCGATCTTTGAACAAGTTACCCAGGATCTAAGCGGCCTTGAGAAGATGACATCCGCCCATTGGTCCGATCTTGGCTCGCGGTTGCGCGAACGTGCTCGGCAACGAGCGGGCAAGGCTCGCCCGACTCCCGAGGTGGTGCGCGGCGCCGCAACGTGGGTGGGTGACGGCGGCTTCTACCTCACAAGCCGAGACGCCTCCATTCGCTATCGCAGTAGCGGCCACGCCGACCCGTTTGTGCGCGCCTGGCTCGATGTTTCTGCCGGCTTTACACACAAGGGCGACAACACCGGCGACGCCGCGAGCGCCGCGGAGGAACTCTTCGCTGGCCTGCGCAACTCGAAGGCGACTGGACGATGTGCGCTTTGTCATAGCGCCGACCAAGAGCCTTCGGTCTACGGTTCACTTGGGTCCGCGCGCAAAGTCAACTGGCGCCCATTTACGCCGGCCCCCAATCGAAGGCTGCCGACCGAGTTTCGTCATCAGCCTCACTTCAGCCTCGACAACACCGCCCTGTGCGACACCTGTCACCAGATGCGGGAAATCGATGGGGACGACTTCGAAGACGCCTATGCCGAAGATGCCGCCGCACAGGGACATGTCCTCAACTTCGAGCCGATCGCGCTGAGCGTTTGCGGCGACTGTCACACGCAACGCGCAGCGGGTGACGACTGCGTCTCATGTCACAACTACCACCTGGGTGAATCCAAGCCGATCCATCTGACTGCGGCGGGGAGCAAGGAGTTTGCGCCCCGCGAAGACGGGGAAGACGGGGAAGACGGGAACGAAGAGGAATAGAGATTACGGGAGCGGTGGCTCGAGAGCCGCAGCCCCGCCGAACCTCATTTCAATCTTCGAAGCGAAGTTCTTGCGAACCAATGCGGATGATGTCGCCAAACCGCAACTCGGTGTTTTCGATCCGCTTCTCGTTTACCCAGGTACCGTTGATCGACCGCAGATCCCAGATGTGGACCCGCCCGTCGCGGACTCTCAGCTCGGCGTGGTTGCGCGAAGCTTCCTTGCCCGTGATCACGATCTCGTTGTCCTCAAGCCCGCCGATGCGAATCCGCGCTGAAGTCAGCTCAAAGCTCTCGCCCATACGTCCACCGCGCATGAACACCAGCACCGGAACAGGTTTCGCCCAAAACCGCCAAATGCTGCGCTTGCGTTTTGCCGCCGGCGGCAGTGCGGATTGCTCGCCACCTGTATCGCCTTGGGCCGCGGAAACATGTGCAGCAGCGGCGAGCTTGTGCTCTCCCGATGCGCCCTTCGGAATCGGGATAACGCTACTGACCGGCCGTTCGCCCGGGGCGACGGTGCGCAGGACCAACACCGTGGTGCCGAGCTTCAGAAGGTCTCCGTCGTGAAGGAGCTGCACGGTGGCCGGCACTTCATTCACGTGGACGTCTTTGCCCGCGCTAGCGCGCAACGTCATCTTGCCTACGTCACACGTAATCGTTGCATGGGATCTTGAGATCCAACGACTGTTGAGAACTGGCGCGCAGTCCGCCCCTCTTCCGAGATGGTTTTGCCCCGCGTGAAGCACAAATGCGTCGCCCTTGAGGTCGCCATCAATTGCAGTCAGCGTTGCAAGAATATCGCTGCCCGAGCGCTGCGATTCGTGCTTGGGCCTCGTTGCCTCCGCCTCGGATTGGGTTCGGGGCTGGGCATTCGGCTCCGTCGTTGACGGGGAGCCGTCACTAAGAGACGGGGAGCCGTCGCTAAGAGACGGGGAGCCGTCACTAAGAGACGGGGAGCCGTCACTAAGAGACGGGGAGCCGTCGCTAAGAGACGGCGCTAAAGCCAACCCACCTGTCACTCCACCACCGGCAGAAATCACCGTCGCCTCGGCAAGCCGACGCCCGGCGGGCATGGCCGCAGGGGAACCCGGGCCGGAAGATCCGTCACTGTCACGCGTTGACACCCTCTACACCTCCTCGCTGGTCCATGATTCTATCACGACATTGCAGAAGTCTCCCCTCTTCAAGGGCGCGTTCGCAAGCCGAATCGCGTATTCCGAATACCGGTCGTACCACAACAGGTTCTACACGACAGGTTTGGCTATGCTGCCGCCTCATGTCGAACCACCCGATGCTTGCGCGCGAACGCGCCTCGAAGTTCGACTTGGGCCTAATCCTCCTGTTGATCGCCCAAGTAGTCATCCTTACCTATTTGGGCCTGGCTCCCTTTTCGTTCTCCCCAGCCAATCAGGTCGAGGCGCTCGACGCCGCCCCCGGTCTCGAGTTCGATACAACCGGCGTTGCCATCAGCGCCGGGGAATTCGACGGCCGTGCGCAGTTCCCGAGCAACGCACTCACCGTGCATTTGATGATCCAGCCCAACGACGAACCGCGTTCAGGCCTGGGCACGATTTTCTCGATCGAAGATGACCAGCACGAAAGTCACCTACTCGTCGCCCAGTGGAAAACGTGGTTGGTCGTGCGGGTACGCGACACCGCGGGCCAGGCCCGTGGCTATTGGGAGATCGACGCCGAAGACTTCGAAAGCGGGAAGAGCCGCTTTGTCACGATCACTTCCAGCCCCGAGGCTGGGACCACGATCTACGTCGACGGCGTGCCTACGGGCAATACCCGCAAACACAGCATCATTGGCGACGGCGAGACGCTTGCCGGCAGACTGCTCCTCGGTTGCCTCGCCAACGGCTCGGCGGGTTGGCGTGGACAGCTGCAGGGGTTTGGGATCGCGAACTCGGTCATTGCACCCGAGCGCATCGCAGACCACTACGCGGCGGTTCGCGAGAGAGCCTTTTCGACACTCCGCACAGCCGACTCGATGGTCGTACTCTACGACTTTGCCGAGATCAACACGGGCGATGAGGAGCTTTTGTATTCGGTACCCAACGTAATTGCGCAAAGCGCACTTGGCGCCTTAGAGATCCCCAGGACTTTCGCGCCGCTGCACCCCGAGGTTCTGGGCATTCCGAAACTAAGGGACATGAAGGCCGATTGGTTCCTACAGGACCTACTCCGGAATATCGCGGGGTTCGTCCCCCTTGGTCTCGTCGCATCGCTGCTTTTGCTCCGCAACAAGAACCAACACGGATACGCGATCACCCTCAAAACCGCGGCGCTCGGCGGCTTGCTCAGCACGGGAATCGAAATTGTCCAAATCGCATTGCCCATGCGCAGCTCATCGCTAAGCGACCTCACCCTGAACATCATAGGCGCGATGGTTGGGGCGTTGATTGGCCTCGCGTTTCGTCACACGCAGATCGCTGCAACCGAGAGCGTGCCCGACAGCTGAACAGCGGGCTACCGATAACAATTGCCCCGCGTCTCAGTCCTGCTTTGCGAGAGCCAAATCGCCCGCGGCGCCGCGACGAAGCAAACCCACGTCACTCGACACCGTGATCATGCGATAGCCCGACGCCATGTGTTTTTGCGACAGGTCCGCGTTGCCGTGTATGCCTGCGGCGATTCCGTGGGTGGCGCAACTCTCCGCCACGGCGTGGTAAGCGCGCTTATAGGCGCCGTCGTTGTCGGGCGCCGGCGCTTGCCCGAACGCGAGGCTCAGGTCGTTGGGCCCAACGTACACGGCATCGACACCGGGGAGCGACGCGATGGAATCGATTTCTTCGGCGGCTTGACGGGTTTCGATCATGGGAACGATTGCGACGAGATCATTGGCTTGCGCGAAATAGTCAGGGCCATGGGCGAGCGCGGCGCGGACAGGGCCATAGCTTCGCGTGCCATTCGGCGGGTAGCGGCATGCGCTTGCCGCGCGATGTGCATCGTCGGAGGTTTGCACGAGCGGGACAACAACACCGAGAGCGCCGGCGTCCAGAACGCGGTTGATGGCCGCAAAGTCATTGGCAGGGACTCGCACGAACGGCGTCGCGTCTGTGGTTGAGATGGCGAGCAACATCTCTGCGGCTGCCGCATCGTCGATCAACCCGTGTTGGAGATCCAGGCAGATGTAGTCGTAGCCCGCGTGGCTGAGCACTTGCGTGGAGAGCGTACTCGGGATCGACAACCACGCGCCGAAGGCGGTTCCACCCTCTCGCCAAATCTGCTTCACACGATTGATCGCCATTCATTCACCTATTGTCTATCAAGTGGTTGCCTATGGAGCGGGTCTTTGCGCTGCTTGCGTACGGATACCCTATCAACTTTGTATGCGACATTGGGTATCGCGACGCCGCTGCGGCGAGCTATTTTGATGATCTACAGCAACCCCCGAAGGAGAGCCCCATGTCTCAACGCGACGACCAACACGGCACCGAGGGCTCTGGCGCAGCACCGGCTGCAGATCTCAACCTCTTCACCGCCGAAGCGTCACGCTGTCCACAAGCAACCTATGCGCGCTTGCGCGAGCAGTGTCCGGTGGGCCGGGGTGAGCC
>JBLHOB010000168.1:0-6587 GCA_047619425.1 Myxococcota bacterium | reverse complement strand
AGGTCACCACGGGTATCGAAGGCTTCGAACACGACGCCGGTGTAGTACGCCAAGCCGCGGACGACCGATGCGTCAAAGACGACGCGGTCATCGACTCCGTAGGCCTCGAGCAGCCGCCACAGGCGCCCGAGCTCAGCCGCAGCGGAAGAATCCTTTGGAGCTGCATGAATTGCGTCGTCGAGATTGGATATCGCGAGCATTTGGACCACGTCTTTTGCCGCAGCCGCATCGAGACGTACTGTGCCAGCGGGGTCGACGAGCATGTCGGTGACCTTGTCCGGACCAATCTTGTCAATTTTGTCGATTACGACGCACAGCGGCTCAAACGCCTCTGGGCGATCTTTGATCGCGCCCGCCCGCAAGCTTTCTTCAAGTAGGCTGCGGCTGTTGACCCGGACGTTGACGTCGCCCTTGGCGAGGCCGACCGCGTCGATAAGCGAGACCACCGAGGCGATTAGCTCGGCCTCTGCAGAGACCGAAGGCTCGCCGTAAATGTCCATGTTCCACTGGTAGTGCTCGCGCTTGCGCCCGCGCGTCATGCGTTCGTAGCGCCAATTCTGAGTCACCGTGAACCAGCGAAGCGGAAACCGCAGGCCGCCGGCTCGCGCCATCACCATTCGGGCGATCGACGGGGTCATTTCCGGGCGCAGGGCCAAATGCCGGTCGTGGAGCTCGAAATGGTAGAGCTGGTCGACGATTTCCTCGCCCGCCTTGCGCATGAACAGCTCGGCGTGCTCGACGATGGGTGCGTCGACCTCCTCGAAGGCAAAGCGGTGCGCAACTTCCCGGAAGTGGCCAAACAACCACTGCCGGAAGCGCTGATCATCGGGGTAGAGATCCCTCGTTCCCCTCGGAGGCTTCAGGTTTTGCTTACTCACAGCCGCTAAATAACACTTCCATAGGCCGATCGCTGTTGAATCGACCTACCGTTGTCGATCGCGGCGTGGGACTGTCGCTTTCCTGGGAGTGAGTGGCGCGGATTTGGCTGCTAAACCCCTTGTCGATTTTCAAAAAAAATAACCGGAGGCTCCACAATGCACCGCAGCTTGAAACTGGTCGCAATCGCACTGCTTACCGCTGGCCTTGCTCTATTGGCAGCGGCCTGCGGAGGAGAGTCGGATAAGTCCGCCGCTCCCGACAAAGCCAAAACAGCAGCAAAGCCTGCGCCGGTAGTAAAAGAAGTGCCTCCCGACCTTTCGAATGCTCTGGTTCTGAGCCTCGCTTCGTTCGCCCCATTTACGAAGGGGAAGCCTCCGGAGGCGTTGCCCGCTCGCATGCTGTTTTTGACGTTTAAGGACGGCAAGTGGGGCAGCAGTGTCCTGGACGAAGACGGCAGTGACGTCTTCCACAAGGCCATGCACTACCAGCAAGAGGGCGGTGAGAGTCAGATTCTCAGCATCACCGGCTCCGAGGCCAAGGTGAAACTCTGGAGTGCCGGTGTCGATGGGCTCAGCTCCGAGACGCTTTGGGAGAAGGATTTTGGCGGCCGGTTCAGCCGCATGCGCGATATTGAAGTTGGAGACCTCTTTGGAGACGGATCGCTGGCAATGGCGGTGGCTACCCACGATCAAGGCGTTGTCGCGACGATCCACCCGCTACCGGACGGCAGCTTCGAGGTGAAAGAAATCGACCTCGAACCCGACACGTTTGTCCACGAGATCGAAATTGGGGATCTGAATGCCGACGGGATGCTTGAGGTCTACGCGACTCCAAGTGAGCCGAACCGTCTCGACGGTTCGCCTCAGTCCGGACAGGTGACTCGGTATGTGCCCCAGACGGGCGAGGGCCGCACGGTCGTGGCCGATCTCGGCGACCGCCACGCGAAAGAGATCTTCGTGGGTGATGTCGACGGCAATGGGACCGACGAACTCTACGTCGTCGTCGAGGGGCGTCTCGACAAAGAAACGAACTCGATCGCGGTAAATACCGAAATTCGTCGCTACGAAGCCGATACCGACCCGAAAGAGGGTGTCGTGGTCGGCGAGCTACCGGACTACTTGTGCCGCTTCTTGACCGTCGGAGACATTGACGGAGATGGCAAGCTCGAGATGGTTGCCGCGGCCTACAGCAGCGGCTTGTGGTTGCTGCGCCCGGGTGCGGATCCGATGAAGAGCTGGGAAGTCACCTCAATCGATAAAAAATCCGGCGGTTTCGAGCATGCCGCAATCTTGAGCGACCTCGATGGAGACGGCAAAGACGAGCTCTATGTCGCCAGCGACAAGCACAAGGAAGTACGCCGCTACACGTGGGACGGCGACGGACTCGTGCCTGAGACGATCTACAAGCGGCCGTCAGGTGGGGGCGGCGTCTTTACTTGGAACATCATGCCGGTACCGGTTGCGCTCGTCCCTTAAAGCTCGCCTGGTTTGCCCTCTCGCGTCTTCCGAGCGGAGGGCTCGGATTTGAGGGCGTGCTCCAAGGCTCTCGCGACGGTCAGACATCGCTGTATCGCTGCTGTTTGCGTCGCCCTCGGCCGCTCTAGCGAGCCGAGGGCGACCGAGAGCGCCTTTTCATCGAAGCGCAGCGGCGGCCCGAGCCCGTTGCGCGCGGTGATTGGGTCTCGCGCGCCTAGCTTCACGCGGGCTTCGAGTTCGCGACCTGCGTTGGGCCTGCGAGCGTAGATGTGCCTACAGCCTCCATCCGCTGAGGCTTGGCACCTCATCGGAGCGCGCACAATTTGCCCGGAACCCGAGTCAGATTTCAAAGCTGACCCCGGTTCAGATTCGACCGGCAGAAGCGTCGATTGTCCCTTAATTAGAATGCGGTTTTGGCATCGCACTCGGCGATCACAACCATGCAGAATCCCTGCAAATATTCATAGACATTGAAGCGCTCCCAGGGGTATAACTCCCAGGGGAGCGGTCTGCGCTGCGCTGAATTTTTGCGTGCGAGGATCGGTTTTATGGATCGGTTGTTTGAATCGATGAATTGGAAACGACAGGACACGAGTCCTGGGACATTAAACGTAGAATTTCGCAGCCGTTGACTGACAGCTGGTCAGTAGACGGCAGGTTTCAAGCTCTTTGCACGTGGTCGTCGGAACGCGGCTGTAGGAGAACGTATGCACCTCGGGGTTGCTCAGTCCCTTGTAAAACGCGCCTTACCGCTTTTCACCGCATTGGCTTTCTTTGTAATTGCCGTGATCGCCACGACGTCCGTGCCGCTGCGCGATGCCCAGGCCTTCGAGATGCTCGACGGACGCTTCCAGGCGCATGGCTTTTTCGAAAGTCAGTTGAGTGTCCTCAACGAAGACTTCGGTGAAGATTGGGACGTCGCCCAGTGGTATCAGGTTCTCAATGTTGAGATCGAACTCGACATCATCGACGAAACCTGGATGGGGATCGATCTTCTGAGCGCCTTTGTTCGACTCGAAGTCCGGTACAACTGCATCTATACGAATGGCTGCGGCACCTTTAAGTCGATCAACGCTTACGGCGACAAGAGCCAGAGCCTTCCGCGACGCCTGAGCAATGGCAACGATTTTGACGAGGCGGGGGAGCTCTTCATCGGCCACGGGGACCGCCTGTCTGGTGAAACGACCGACCCGGTTCTGCTCGACGATCTTGCGGGTTTCCGAATTATTTCAGAAACCGAAGGTCAGACGATCTATCAGCGAACTCTCAACAACGAGACCGGCCAAGATCGCTTTCTGAGGCCGGAGCTTGGTACCTCGTGTATCAGCGACGACCCTCAGTACTTCAACTGCTTCGTTGGGCCAACACCGTTTAGCCTCAACTTCGAAGACTTTCGCGAGCACAAGTTTACGCAGTTGAGCACGCGGACCGGCGCGATTGCACGACTCGGCCCTTGGCTACCCAAGAACGAGATCGGTGCCGTCGCCACGATGGCGAACGTGCCGAACCCCTTTGACTCGGCCGCAGTCACCGAGGTGCTGTTTCAGGGCTATTACGACCACGAAGGCTTCCAGACCGACTTCTTGAACGAATACGAAGTCGAAGACGACCGGCCGCCGGGAGTCATGCCCGGTGACCCCGACGCCACATTTCAGGCCGACCCGACAGTCGCGGTCAATGTAAAGGTGAAGTTCCCGGAAGAAGCCGGCAACACCGTGCGGCTGCGACTTCCCCTAATTAACACCAACGCCTTCTTTAACATCGATTTCAACTTCACGGATCAGGCCGATCGTTTCGACGTGCCGCTCGACGCGGCCGGCAAGGGAACAAGTGACGCGGGGCCGCAGACGGTTACGTTGAGCTACCCGAAGCTGGGTACCGGCGGCGGCGGCGCGAAGCCCTACCGGCCGACCTCGATCGTCGATCACGACGAGGCATTCTACTTCGGCGACGACTTGACCAACCTCGAACTCAGCATGGATTGCGCCAGCAACGCGAACGGTGGCACTGACTGCTACGTGCCCGAAGTTGGCGAGACGATCGTCTACGACGAAAATGATCTGATCATCGATACCAATAACTTCAACACCAAGTTTCAGGAGTACTACCGCGAACAGCAGGTGTCCCGGCGCACCGTGTGCCAGACCGGGGACATGGGCTGTTTCGAGAAAGTCTTCCGCAATGAAATGGACGACGAAGGTTATGCTGTCGGGTGCGGCGGTGCTCCGGGTTCGGCCTGCGACATCTCGCTGTCTAACGTCATCGAAGACACCTTCAAAGAAATTCGCTCTCTCGATTGCCTCGAGTCCCAGTGGGACTGTTCCGATCAGCTGCTCGAGAGTGTGGAGCAAAACCTCGCGGACCTCGAAGCCGATGGCCGCGAGTTGACTTGTGACGCCGGCGTCGATTGCGAGACCGAAATTTCGAAGTACCTGATTCGTTTCGGCACCCACTACGTCATCAGCGCAACCCGCAGTGATTCGGTGGCTCGCGGTAACTTCATTCCGAGCAAGCCCTTCAAGGAGCTGCTTGAGTCGGGGCGCCTGGCACCACTGCCCTTCAACTACAGCGAAACCGAGCGAGCCTGGAACCGCGGCCAATCCCAGAACGACGAGAAAGAGCTTAAAGAGGCGTATCTCGACATCGAGTTGATGGACAGTCGGTTGTGGCTGCGCATCGGCAAGCAGAGCATCGTTTGGGGCAAGACGGAACTCTTTCGCACCACGGATCAGTTCAACCCCCAAGATTTCGCCTTGGCTTCCCTCGGCAGCCTCGAAGAGACACGTATCAACTTGTGGGCATTCAGGGCGGTGTACTCACTCTACGAAGTGGGACCGCTCTCGGATGTTCGCGTCGAGTTCGCCTTTAACTTCGATGATTTTCAAGCCAACGATCTGGGCGCCTGCGGCGAGGCCTTTACGCCGAACGTCGTCTGTCAGGCAACGCTGGGTTTGTTGGTGCACGGCATGACGGGTGTTGGCGTCGCGGGCGTCGTGGCTCCTCCGTACCGCTGGTTTGACCCACGTGGTTGGGAGATCGGTGGTCGTGTCGAATGGCGTTGGGATCGTTTCAGCTTCGCGCTGACCGACTTCTGGGGCTACAACGATCTTCCGACCCTTGAGTTCATCACCCAGTTTCAGCGCAATGTGGACCCGTTTTCAGGTCGTCCGCGGCGCTATGGTTTCAGCGGTCGCTGTAACCGAGACGAGCAGGACCCGATCACAACGCGCACCAACGCTGCCCTCGACCCACTCAACAACAACGCCCACGGCTTTATCGACGGCTTGATCGCAGACGGCAGTGGCGCCCTGGGTGACTACGCGGCAGGCGCAGGCATCTCAGAATCCTGCCTGCGTCCCGGCCCCACCCACCGCGAATTTTTCCTGGCCGACTTGCCTCGCGATCAGGATCTGGGCGATCTGATCGCATCCGCTGACGACCTTCGGGAGCTCCGAGAGATCCCGGGCGTGATCAACCCCCTCGATCAGCGCACCCCGGTGAACAACAGCTACCGCGCGTTCATTCAGGGCAACGCCCTCGACGATCACCACGCGAATCTCAACTTCTTTACCTGGGTGTGTTCGTCGACGGTTGGCTTCGTAACCCTCGACCCGAGCGCATGCGCGCAGACAGTCTTCGGCAGTACGCGAGACGTGGGTGGCGTCGGCCCGATTTCGCTGCTGATCGGTGCCTTGGTTGGCGGGCAGCCGGGCAAGAACAATCTCCTCACCACGCAGTCGGGGGTCACGTCGGACTTCCTGCCCGTATCAATCCCGGTGGTGACGCTTGAGCAGTTCGGCACCAACATCAATGATCCCGCGACCATCGCCCGTCGCGAAGTCGAGAGTTACAACTGCTTCGACCCGCAGCACCAGGCGGCGGATTTCGATCTTCAAAACGTTGTGCCCACCGGCACGAATAACGTCGCGTGCGGCCAGGCGGAGGGCAAGCTCAGTAAGTCGTTGACTCCGGAGCAGGAAGCGCTGCTCGGTTGCGGCCCCTTCTTCGGTACGAACTGCGATTTCTCGGGGCTCGACTTGCTCAATGCGGATGCGAGTGCGCTGTTTCAGTCGTTCGTCGGCATTGAAGGAACGACCAAGGCACTCGGCATCTTCGAACAGCAGATGCAGACAGCCGGCCGAGACGACGTCGACATCTACTTTCGCACCGACGGCTGGATCCCCTTCCTCGAGCGCGAATTCGCGGCCGACGGCGTGACGCGGTTGATCGACG
>JBLHOB010000167.1:0-6590 GCA_047619425.1 Myxococcota bacterium | reverse complement strand
AAAGAAAGCCAAGCCGAAACCGCAGCCCAAGCCGAAAGCCAAACCAAAGCCCGAGCCACTTGAGTACGACGACGCGCTTGCAGCGTTGCGCGACGAGCTTGGCGAGGAAACACCAGTTGAACCCGTGGAAGAAGTCCCCGACGTCATGCAACAGCTTGCCGATGCCGTTGCAGCTGAAGCGGCGCAGCAGAATTCGGCCACCCGCGAAACAGATCCGGACGTGCTCGCCTGGTCGATTGCCACCAGGCGGCATCTGAAGAACGTGTGGATTGTGCCGGCAGATTTTTTGAGTCAATCGCTAAAGACCCGGCTCGTCGTTACGTTGAGTGCCGCCGGAGACGTGATCGGAACGCCCGAAATTGTTGCCACCTCGGGCAACCCTTACTTTGATGACAACACGGTTCGTGCACTCGTGCGCGCGAGCCCGTTACCTGCCCCCCCCGAACCCGGGGACTGGCCTTTTCACTTCAACGCCGACGAAGGTTTTTGATGTTGCTAGCTATTCGTTTCCAGAGCCGTATGTGCGGTCGGATCAATTCACCGATGCGAAGCCATCGCCTCGCCACTTTTGCCCTGGTGTTGTTGGCCGCGATGGCGGTCACGACCGATGCCGTGGCGCAGACGCAGCGTCCCGCAATCGAAATTTCGCCAGGCCGCGCCAAGGCGTTTCGCGTCGCTGTGCAGCGCTTTCGCGACCTAGCGCAGCCCACGAACGCACTGCGTTCTGAAGACTTGCGACGCGTCATCGGAGAAGCCCTCGATTTTACCGGCGTGATCCTGCCCCTGGATCCCGCTGCTTATCTCGGCCCCGAAGACAGCGAACCGCTGAGCAACCGCGGGCGCACCGACTGCCCTGACTGGGCCCAGAGCGGCGCCGACGCGTTGGTTGAGGGAGAGATTCGGAGCGAAGGCGGTCGCATCGTGATCGAGTTTTCCGTGTGGGACACGGCGCGTTGTGTTCGCCTGCAGCGCAAGGCGATCTCACGGGTCAGCTCCGAAGCGCTGCGTCTCGCGCGCACGGTAGGCGATCAGATCGTTGCGGCATTCACCGGGACACCGGGGTGCGCGGCGACGGAGATCGCGCTGATCTCAGACCGCAGCGGCCAACGCGAGATCTACGTGATGGACGCAGATGGCCGCAATGCCCGCGCGGCGACCCACAGCCCCGCGATCAAGTCGTTTCCGTCCTGGCTGCCCGAGGGCGATGGGCTCGTCTATACGTCCTACGCCAACGGTGGGTTGGCAGGGCTTTACTTGACGTCTCGCGGTCGTGTGCGCGCAGGCAAGCTATTCCCGAGCCTGTTGCCCGGCTACTCGATGTTTCGCGGCGCTTTCGGGCCGACGGGTGAGTACCTCGCTCTGGTCGCAAGCTCTGCCGGAAGTAGCGACATCTACACCGTTCACCGAACCACGGGCAAGCTCACGCAACTGACCGATACGCCGGCGATTGAAGTCGGGCCGAGTTGGTCTCCCGACGGCACGAAGTTGGCGTTTGTCTCCGACCGCTCGGGCTCGCCCCAGATCTACACGATGAACGCCGACGGCAGCGGCCTCACCCGCATCACGTTCAACGGCAACTACAGCACCTCACCGGCCTGGTCTCCCGACGGTGAGTGGATCGCGTACGAAACCCGGGTCGAAGGACAATTTGATATCTGGCTCGTCGATCCGACCGGGAGCATCAGCGTGCCGTTGATCACGAACCGTCGCAGCGATGAGTCGCCGAGTTGGTCACCGGACGGTCGCAAGCTGGCGTTTAGTTCGACGCGACGGGGTAGGGCCGACGTTTACCTCGTCGACCGAAATGGCGAGAACTTGCAGCGCCTGACCAAGAACGCAGGTGATAACTTGAGCCCCGCATGGGGTCCGTTTCCGCGTTAGCGGCTAAGCTCTCGCGGGTTTTGTGGCGCGGGTTTTGTCAAAAGAATCGAACGCACAAACACGACGATCGGGCACGTAAGGGGGGATCTAGATGCCGAATCAAAATCGAAGGTCAATTGCAGTTGAGCCTGTGTCAAGCCAGCAGTCGCGGCCAATGCGGATTCTGCTGTTCGCGCTTGTTGTCGCCGTTTTGGCGTCCTCGTTTGGCTGCGCAACCGTGGCTGAGATGCGCAAGATCGAGAAGCGCGTGATCGACATGGAGCGCGGCGGACGTCCTGCGAGCAGCGGTGGGGGGTTGCGCGAACAAGTGGCTGACTACGTGGCCGACATCGACAGCCTGCGCGAGGAGATGCGCACTCTGGAAGGGCGGCTCGAGGTTACCGAGAGAGCCGCTGCCGATGCATTGGCCGATGCGCGCAAAGCGCGGATGGATCTCGCACAGTTGAAGGCGCGCGCACAGCGCGGCGGCGCGGGTGAAGCAACGCCGAGCGATGCTGGCGGCGGCACGGCGGGCGCTGATGCCCCTGGCGATGACACGGCTCCCGAAGATTTATCCGCCGAGATCCGCGCCTATCGGTCGGCCCATGCGGCATGGCAGAGCGACGACACGAGCGCGTGCGTCGATCGCTTCAGGGACTTTTTACAGACCTACCCGGCGTCGCCCTACGCCGATGACTCCGCCTTCTGGATGGCCGACTGCCACTACAAGCAGGCCGAGTTTAAGAAGGCCGTCTTGCGCTTTGACGAAGTCGTGCGGAATTACCCTAAGGGAAATAAGGCCC
The DNA here is from genome assembly GCA_047619425.1 of Myxococcota bacterium. GTDB lineage: Bacteria > Myxococcota_A > UBA9160 > UBA9160 > UBA4427 > DUBZ01. The sequence continues at coordinate 3,927 of JBLHOB010000167.1, read as the reverse complement.
CGGACGCCTTGTATCGTCAGGGGGAGTCGTTGTTAAAGCTGGGGCCAGGCTTTCGCGAGGCCGCCAAGCGGGCTTTTGAGCGCGTGATCAAAGAATATCCGGACTCGGCTCGGGCCACCGAAGCCAAACAGCAACTCGACTTGTACAAGGCCGGATAAGCCCGACTTTACGTTGTCCCGCAACGAGGGCTCTCCGGTGCGCAATATTTCTTCCGCAGCCGCGAATTTAGACTGAAACGGGATTTTTGGCCGACGGGATCGGCATCATCTCAGCGAATGTGCAAGAAAGACTTTCGCCGAAGGTCCATCTACCGATATAGTGCGTGCCCGTCAAATTCCATGGTTAGAGGAAGGTTTTCCGTTGAAAAAACGTGACATGCAGAAATTCCGGAAGTTGCTCGAAGAGCAGCGCGATGAGATCCTCGTCAGCGCGCGCAAGACCTTGTCGGGAGAGATTCATCTCGACCCCGACGATTTTCCCGATGAAATCGACACCGCTTCCTCCGAGATGAACCTCGCGTTTCAAGGTCGTCTACGCGAGCGCGAACGAGGGCTACTGGGCAAGATTAATGGAGCCATTGAGCGCATTGAGCAGGGCGTGTTCGGCGAGTGCCAGACGTGCGGCGAAGACATCGGTGCCAAGCGTATTCACGCTCGTCCGATGGCGCAGCTGTGCATCGACTGCAAAGCCGAGCAAGAGCAGCAAGAGCGGCGCAACGCATAACCGGCTGGTGTAGTCGGTTTGTTTGCAGTCGCGTTGTGTCGAACCGCGCTTGGGTTTCCCAGTGCGCTCCGACAACGGCGAGGTCGATTGCAGTCGCGAATCGCGGACGCATTAGGTCGGTAGGCTTTTGAAAGTTGAAACGGTCCGGGGCACAGCTGCTTCGGGCCGTTTGACGTTTGCCGTCTGGCTCGGCGCAATAGCGGAGCCAGGTTATTGGACACCGCGCCCGAGGCTTCGTCCTCGGTTGAGGTGTTCGCGCCGGTCTTCAGTAAGCTCTCGCCACGGATTCAATTCATGACCCAAGACAACCGACCTTCCATCGTTCTCGGCATCGAGAGCTCGTGTGATGAAATGGCTGCCGCGATTATTCGCGGCGATGGCGACGTCGTGTCGAGCGTTATCCACGGCCAGGACGACGTGCATCGGCCCTACGGCGGTGTCGTGCCGGAGTTGGCTTCTCGCGACCACGTACGCGCCATTTCAAACGTCGTCGACTTGACCCTCGAGCGCGCGAATCTTGAGCTGGGTGACTTGACTGGCGTTGCCGTCACTGCGGGGCCTGGGCTTGTGGGTTCTTTGTTGGTTGGACTTTCGTTTGGCAAAGCGCTGGCGTATCGCCTCGGCGTCCCCGTCGTCGGCGTGCATCACTTGCTTGGACATCTGTCCGCCGCCGAACTCAGCGACCCTCGTCTGACCCGCCCCTACGTGGGTCTGGTGGTTAGTGGTGGTCACACAGCGCTGTATCGTGTTGAAGCCGAAGGACGTCCGGGGCTGCTCGGCGAAACCCGGGACGACGCCGCGGGCGAAGCCTTCGACAAAGTGGCGAAGCTGTTGGGGCTGGGGTTTCCCGGGGGGCCGGCCGTTGCCGCAGCGGCGGTGGAGGGCAATCCCAAAGCAGTCCACTTCCCGCGGCCGATGAAGAAAGACCCGGGGCTCAGCTTCTCCTACTCGGGCCTGAAGACGGCTGTTGCGATCGAAGTCGAGCGTCGTGGTGGTCTTGTGGCACTTGGCAAGGCGGAGATCGCCGACCTCGCCGCCTCGTTTGAAGCAGCTGCAACCGACATCCTGGTGGTGAAGGCGCGACGTGCCATCAAGCGCGAAGGACTTTCGGCGCTGGCCGTGGTCGGAGGCGTTGCGGCAAACAAGAGTCTGCGAGCTCAAATGGAAGTCGCGGGCGCAAAAGACGATTTCGATGTTGTGTTTCCTCCCATCGAACTGTGCACCGACAACGCCGCGATGATCGCGGCGGCCGGTGCCCGTCTGTTGCAACAGGGACACAGCGACGGACTCTCCCTCAACGCGTTTTCTCGTGTGCCGTTGGGCGAGACGCCCTGGCGCGTTAAGCCGACTCCAGCCTCGTCCAACACCGACGTGTCCGAATGAAAGAACGGTCACTGCGATCGCTGCTGCAAGAGCACAACCTGCATCTGCGGCGCGAGTTGGGACAGAACTTCATCGTCGAACAGCATCTCGCCGATCGCGTAGCCGAACTTGCTGGTGTTCAGGCCACGGACTGTGTCGTCGAGGTGGGGACAGGACTCGGCATGCTGACCCGCGCCCTCGCCAAGCGCGCAGCCTTTGTTGCGACAATTGAAATCGACAGCGGTCTTGTGCGGACGATCCAGGAAGAGGGACTGCTGCCGGAGAACACGCGGCTCATTCACGACGACGTGAAGCGACAAGACGTCGCCGCGCTCGTGCGCGAACTGAAAGAAACCCATGGCGGCGAAGTGCGATTTGTCGCGAATCTACCGTTTTCGGCCGCGACACCGCTTTTGAGGCGACTGCTCGACTTGCGCCACGAGGTTGTCGACTGGTCGGTCATCTTGCAAAAGGAAGTCGCGGATCGAATGTTCGCGCCCATTGGTTCAAAGGACTACGGGTCGCTGGCCGTGCTCCACATGTTGTGCACCGAGCTTGCGGCACGTTCGGCATTGGGGGGAGGGTGCTTCTTTCCCGCGCCCAAAGTCGATTCCGCTCTCGTGTGCATCCGAAATCTACCGAGTTGCGACATTACGCAGGACGAACTGCGCAACGTCGAGCGCGTCGTGCGTGCGGCCTTTGGCAAGCGCCGCAAGACGCTGCAAAACGCGCTTCGCGGTGGAGGCTTGGGCTTCGAGAATGATGAGCTTCTCGCGGCCCTTGAACAACTTGGTGTCGATCCCCGCGCTCGCGCTGAAGCACTCGAGCCCGAGGTGTTCTTGCGACTCGCGCGAGCGTTGTATCCCTCGGCCGACTCCGGCAACGACGATGGATGAACCCGAGCTGGTCGAGGCGTTGCTGGCCCTTTCAGAGGAAGTGGGGCTTGAAGTCCGAATCCTGCGCGGTCAGAACCCCGCGGAGCTAGATTTCACTCCTTCCAGCTCTTCTTGCCGGGTGATGGGGAAATTCTGGGTCGTGCTTTCTCCCAATGATCCCGCGAAGTTGCACATTCGTGTCCTGTGCGAGGCGCTGAAAAGTGAAGCGGCTACGGCACTTGAAGAACGCTACTTGCCGCCGGCGATTCGCGACGCTTTGGAAGCCGATTCCTAAGTTTTCTGACTTGCGTTCAATTTTGCTTGACCCGGGGTTTGGCTTTCGTCATGCTTTTCATCGCTGAGGGGAAACGTCTCTGACGAACCTCATCAGCACAAGAGCCAGGCTGCCAAAGTAAGACCGAACAAATCACCATTCGAGCCAAATGGGGAACAACGGGTCGCAAACCCAGAATTCCTACTGAGAACGCGAAAAGGTCCAACAAACTCAAAACCGGACGTAAAGCACCCGGATCATGAGAACAGCACGCCTCGACATTGCCCGCTCACGAGACTGACTCCAATAGCAACTTCGACCGACTTCGCGTCGGACACTTTATTGGAAGACGAACCAAAGAGTTGCTTGGATCCCCGAACCACGAAGGGACCGAGACGGGGGTGAAGAAGAGGAGGGTCTGAAACAAGTCCCCCCCTTTCCTACGCCTTCGGACTGTCCTCGGACAGCAATCGGAAGGCGTTTTTTGTTTTCAGGAGCCTCGACCCAGGCGATTGTCGCAAGGGCGGGGACTAAGGTGCCAGACGTCCGCTCAAGAGAGCGGAGGCAACCCCTAGTGTCCACCGTAACCGCGTCATCGAGTAAAGAGCATCGTATCACTGTCCGTTCCCTAGCTGCGCGCAAGCGTCGTGGGGAACCGATCACAATGCTCACCGCATACGACTTCACATTTGC
>JBLHOB010000166.1:0-6592 GCA_047619425.1 Myxococcota bacterium | reverse complement strand
GTTTTGGGGCTTGTCGGGATGGGCGGCATCGGTACGGCGGTCGCATCTCGAGCACGCGCAATGGGCCTCCACGTCTTGGGCCTACGGCGCTCGCCCAACAAGCCCGGCATTGCCGACGCCTCACCCCAAGGTGCTCACGAAACCTTCGGCCCTGGGCAACTTCACGAAATGCTCGAGCGATGCGATGCCGTTGTAATCGCCGCCCCCGCCACACCAGAAACACACCATATGATCAACGACGCCGCACTCAAGGCAATGAAGAAAGGAGTGGTGCTGGTCAACGTCGCTCGAGGTTCCCTCGTCGACACGGCCGCCCTGCTCGACAATCTTGACAGCCATCATATTGGCGCAGCGGTCCTCGACGTATTCGAAGAAGAGCCCCTGCCGAAAGAAAGCCCGCTTTGGAACACGCCGAACGTGTTCATTTCCGCGCACTCCTCGGTTTCAGTGGACCGCTATATGGACGACGTCTTCGATTTATTTGAAGACAACGTCAAGCGCTTCGTTGCGGGAAACAATCTCGTTAACGAAATCGACATGGCAGCGCTTGGGTTTGAGTGAGCTGCATAAACACCCAATCCCAGTGAGGAACTGACTCTCCACATCATCGACAAAATACGCCATCAACCGTCTTATCAGGGCAATCTTTGAATCATCAACTCGTCGCGCTGAACAGCGCGACAGCGACCGACGAAGTCACGGTCTATGTAAAGGGCTTTCTCGCCCGGGGCGAGAAAGCCGAAAGCTTCGAAGCCTGGCTCGCTGGGCACGAAGCCATGGCAGACAGCCACGGCTGGTCGCGAGCCGCCCTTGGTTACCACTGGGAGTCGGGAGATCTGCGGAAGCTCGCCTTGCCCATCGCCGGAGGCGTCAAGACCGCATGGGACATCTATCGCCTCGTGCGCCACACGCGACGCATCGCCCCCCTCGCAACCGCGGGCTGGTTCCTTGCCGAACAAGGCGCCGCGCTCTCTGCGCGGTTCGTCACTCAATTTATCGAGGCACGACGTCACTCAAGCGCCAGAGCCGACGACCTTGCAGCATGTCTTCAAGCGCTCGCACAACAACATGAAAGGGTTCGCGTCATTGGTCATTCGCTGGGCTGCCGACAAGTGATCGAAGCATCCTCGCTATTACTCGCGGCGGAGCGCCCGGACGAAATTCACCTCTTTGCACCCGCCTGCCTCGAAAGTGAAGTCGGCGACAAGCTCGAAGACCTCGCCCGCGAACATGCCTATCTCTACTTCACCGGACTCGACCATGTGCTCGACATCAGCTTTCGAGCCATGACGCAAGGGCGCGCAATCGGAGCCGTTGGGCTCGAACGTGACTATGCCGGGCTGACGTCACGCGACGTATCGAGCGAGTTTGATTTCTGGGTACACACCGAATACAAAAACCGCTTCTCACGTTTCACGTCGCGCAGCTCGGAGCGGATCGAGAACGAAGCGACCCATCACGACGAGCTGCCTTGAGTATTGTCCCGTTCGCTGCGGTGAATCTTCCACGCTGCGAGTTCACCCAACCGCAGCATCCCTCGCTGCGGCTCTTTCCCGATCGCCCGTTCAAGCACTTCGACCGATGCGAGGTCTAGCCCAACTTCTTCGTGGGTTTCGCGCAGTGCCGCTGCGATTCAAGTTTCTCCCACTTCAAGCTCGTCTGAGAGCTAAAGAGATGCGTCATGAGACGGGGCCTGCGCCGGTTCAGAGGGCTCGAACGTCAACGTAGATGCCCGACAAATGGGACATCCCAGACAACTTTTCAATGTTCTCAATGCCATCGCCAGATAGGAAGTTTGAATTCACTCCGGGATGTTCGCGTGCATGGGATAGGCCCTTAGCGTCCGCGTGTCCCCAACACTGTGGGATCGCGATCGTACGGGGCATCATCTCGTCGGTCACGCGAACCGGGATCTCGATCTTCCCATGGGCGCTCTCCACTTCGACCCGATCGTTGTTTCCCACACCAATTCGTTGTGCGTCATCCGGGCTCATATAGGCGTAGTTCGTCTTGTCCTTGACCAGACTCTTGGAATTCGACGAGAACGTATTCAGTCGTTTCATTTCCCTTTTGCCGATCAACTTGATGCGATCTTTGCTCGAAATTTCGTCTTGAAACATCGATTCGACCGTCTCGTTAAATACCGAGACAAACTCCGGCGGCGCCAGTTCAACCCGGCCACTTTCAGTCAGCACGCGTTTCGTCCCCAAAAAGTTGTTGCCCTCGAACTCGGGAAGCAACAAGCCGTGCGGGTGGTTTTGCTGCATCTCCTTGCAACCCGGAAGCCCCGCCTTCTTGAGCATCCCGCCGATCAGCAGCTGTGGAAACGGGACCAGGCTACGAAGAGGCGAGTAGGCCAACCTTGCAGCCAGCTTCGCCGCAAAGCTCGCCATTCGATTGCCAAACAGGGTCACTCCCATGGCGTCAGCCAGCCGAATAAACATCCACCATTCACTTCGCACATCTTCTGGCGCATCGAGTACGGGTTCAGCGTAAATCATGTACGGCGTAGGTGTACATCCTGCAAAGCTCTGCAGCGCGTAGGGGATCTCAGGGCGCTCCATCCAGGTAGGTGCGGGCAGGACGTAGTGTGCGAGGTCGCCGACTTCGTTGCGGAAGAGATCGATTGAAATCAAGAGATCGAGCTTACTCAGCGCCTCGTGCAAGCGTCCGCCCGGATTGCTGCACGCGAGCAGTGGGTTGCTCGCCTCGACGATCAAGGCCGTAAGCGGACTGTCCGTGTTGTTCAAGATGTCGTCGGCCAGCATGCCCGAGGGTTGCTGCCCAGAGACGGTTGGAAGACCATCTGCTCGATCGCGACTGAACATCATCTGCGGGTCGTCGACGATCTCCGCCGCCATGTCGAACAACCCCTCCCCCATCAACGTGCCACCCACCCGATCGAGGTTTCCGCTTACCGCGTTGATGCTCTCGAGCAACCAAAAGCATAGGGTGCCACTGCGCCCTTGGTTGACACCGGTCGCCATGTAGAGCGCTGCACCGTCGGCCTGTGTGTGTGCATGAACGAGATCGCGCAGGTCGGCGGCACTTACCCCAGTCACCTGCTCTTGCCGCTCTGGAGTCCATGCCGAAACGACCTTCTCCAGCGTTTCGAAGCCGGCCATTGCTTTTGCAACCCGTGCCTGATCGACGCCGCCCGTGAGAATCAGCTCGTTCAAGAACGCCGCAAGGAAATACACATCCGTGTCGGGACGAATAAAGAGATGCTCCCCGGCTTTTGCGGTTTCAATTCGCCTTGGATTCAGGAACACCACTCTGCCACCGCGGTCCTTGATTGCGCGAAACCGCTCGGCGCTGCGCGGCAAGTGATAAAGCGTATTGCCCGAAACCGCCGGGTTTGCGCCGATCACCAGCATAAACGACGAACGGTCGACGTCCGGGTGTGCCAAGCGCATCGGAGAACCGTACATGTCTTCGTTGACGCGAAACTTGTTCATCGTGTCGCAAGTGCCGGTGCCGTACATGCGACGCGATCCGATCCCCTTGAAGAGTTGCCCGCGCAATATTGGCGACAGGACATTTGCTCCGGACGCCGAGCCCGCAAAGTGGCCGAGGGTCTCAGGCCCGTGTGTGCGGACGAGTGCTTTGACCTTCGCCGCAATCTCGCTGATCGCCTGATCCCACGAGATGCGCTCGAACTTACCGTCAACTCGCTTGAGCGGATGCAGTACCCGGTCGGGGCTGTCTTGTACCGACGCCCACCGAGTCCCCTTCACGCACGCGTACCCCTTGCTTACAACGTGGTTCTTGTCCGGACGAATGTCGGCAATGCGATTATTTTCGACATCCACTTCGAGGCCGCAGGTCGCCTCACAAATGCGACAGAAGGTAATTTTCGTTTCGGGCATCGGGCTCCCCTTCGTTCCTTCGATTGTGATCGCGCGAGGTTTTCGCCCGAGCCATTTACCTATTCAGAGCTAGTGATAGCAACCCATTCGGCCGCGCACCCAACAGAAACTCCAATGGGTTTCGATAAAGCGCAAGTCGCGTTTCCCGCAGCTCGCTCGCAGGGATTGTATGGCAGCTGGGCGGGCACTGAATTACCGTGACCCGCCTTCGACGCGCTCGGCACAACTTGCACGTACGCTCGTGCGTTTCACGCACTTGAGTCCAACTGGGACTCTCTCGAACTCATCAATCCACACTGACAATCGACAAATCGATAGAAAGGATCTCACCATGCGAATCGGCGTGATGTCCGGCGCGACGCCCGGACCTGACGGTACTTTGGACGGCCTCGTTGCCCGGGCACAAGACCTAGAAGCCCGAGGCTTTGACTCCATCTGGATGGCCAACATTTTTGGTCTCGATGCCATTTCCTCGCAAGGCATCGTCGGCCGCGAAACCAAGACCATTGAGTTGGGCACGGCCGTTGTCCCCACCTATCCGCGACACCCTCTCGCCATTGCCCAGCAAGTGCTCACCACCCAGGCTGCATGTGGTGGACGCTTCACCCTCGGCATCGGCCTCTCCCACCAACTGGTGATTGAGCACATGATGGGCCTTTCGTACGCGAAGCCGGCGCGACACATGCGTGAGTACATGGCAGTTCTTGGCCCATTGCTGCGCGGCGAACCCGCAAAGTTTGAAGGTGAGGAGTACCGCGTCAATGCAGCCCTCGACATTCCGGGTGGCACGCCGGTTTCAGTCTTGATCGCAGCACTCGGCGACCAGATGCTGAAGATTGCGGGTCGCACCGCGGACGGAACCATCTTGTGGATGACCGGCATGCAGACGATCGAGTCTCACATCGGTCCGAAGCTGCGCGCTGCAGCCGAAGAGGCTGGACGCCCGGCACCGCGCATTGTTGCCGGCTTTCCGATCGCCGTAACCGACAACCCGGACGCGGCCAAGGAAGCCATCGCCAAGGGCTTGCAGATGTACGGCACCCTGCCCTCCTATCGAGCCATGCTCGACAAAGAAGGTGTAGCTGGCCCGGCCGATATCGCAATTGTCGGCGACGAGAAGACGGTAGGCGAACAACTCGACCGCCTCGCAGACGTTGGCGTAACCGACTTTGACGCGGCGATCTTCCCCGCAGACGACACGGCAGATGTCCGCACGCTGGACCTGCTGCAGAGTCGCGTCTAAGCCTCTAAGCAGTAGCAACACGAGCTAGCGGTATTGCAAAGCGTCGGTCGATGCCTATTGGCACTGGCCGGCGCTTTGTCGCGTCTGCTCGATACCGGCACCACCAATTGCCGCTGGATGTCTCGCATCACACCGCTTCGCGCTGGGTCGCCATCTCCTCGCGAAGTTTCGGCAGGTCCTTGAGATAGGGAAGCCCAACCAAGCAACGAAACAGCAACAAGGCTACGGGAAACGTGAGCCCGAAGGCCAGGATGGCGGCCTCGGTTCCAAAGGGCGAGTAGAAGTAGAGCATGGCCGCTTGCTGGGTGCCCAGCCCCGCCGGGGTGAAGGGCAGCGAACCCGCCATCAAGATCGCGGGCGTCGACGCAATGGCGACCATCAGCGGCACTTCGATTCCAAACGATTGGCACCCAAACCAGTAGACAAATACGAAGGCCGAAAAATAGAGCGACTTCAGTGCAATCACGATAAACACGTCACGCGCGCGCGCTTTACGGTGAGATTGGAACAGCCCCAGTCCACGTACGCGCTTGCACCATTCAAACCGCGGCCAGTCGCCAATGAAGAACGCCAAGACGAGAAGCTGTACTGCTACGAAGATGCTGGCTCCATTTCGCAACGCGATCACGTCGGCCGAATCCGGCAACAACATCACCCCGAGTGCAACGAAGCCCGCCAACACGGTGCCATCAATCGTTTGATAAAAGATCAATGTGCTCGATGACGCGACCGCACCGATCCCCTTGGAGCTGCGCAGGTGTAAAACGATTGCCGCGGTCCCGAGGTTCCAATTGATCGGCGTTACGAGGTAGGTCATGCCACGCAATGAGCGCGCCTCGCTCCACTCGAGCACTTCGTTGTAGCGGGTGAATAAAAATGCGAAGGCCGCCGAGTCGATCAAGAACCAAAGAAGCACCGCCGCCAGCATGCTGGGCAGGAATACCCCTAGGCGAGCCGACTGTGCGGCTTCCCAAGCGTCGCCGATCGGAACCTCGCTGAACAAGTAGTAGAAGATGGCTGCCGTAATGGCCCAGGGCGCGATCTTCTTGGCCCACGTCACCAATGTGCCCTTCTTTCCGCGAGCCGATTGAGTCGGCGCTTCGGGATCCATAGGGTTTTCTGTCACAATCGATTCAGGATCCGCGTCTTCTGTCATGGTCGAGAGCATGGCAAAATCGAGCCTGCACCGCGTCTCGCGTTTACGATCTCGCTTGGATTTTTGTGCAAAACACACCGTTCATCGCCGCGCGCGAGCTACGATTCGAGCGCAGTTTTTTTGACGACGAGCCCCTAGGAGCACACATGACATTTGCATCAGACGTTTTTTCAATCGAACGCGACGGACACGTAGCGACGCTATGGCTCGATCGCCCCGAAAAGCGCAACGCCATGGCGAAATCGTTTTGGACCGACCTCCCCTTCGCGATGGCCGAACTCGGTGACGACCCAGAGGTACGCGTAATTGTAATGGCGGGCAAAG
>JBLHOB010000165.1:0-6607 GCA_047619425.1 Myxococcota bacterium | reverse complement strand
CCGGGGGATCCACCGGTGTGTAGAAAGACTGTGGTCGTTGGCTCAGCACTCCGGTCGAAACGGGGATCGCGGTCTTTTGAAAGCGCGATCAAAGCCGCCATTGCCTTGCCCGTGTAAACCGGGTCGAGCAACACGCCCTCCGAACACGCCACAAGCTCGACGGCCTCGAGCATTTCGTCCGTGGGGATGCCGTAGCCCTCGCCCAGGAAATCGTGGACAAGTGTATAAGTGTCGCTCGCTGCTTTGGGCGCTTCGATCTTTTCCGCTACGGCGGCCACGAGCTCCTCGACCTGCGCTGCCAATTCATCGCGGTCAGTCTTGTAGACATTGACCCCGATCACGTGAACATCCGCCGACACAGCGGCGAAGCCGGCAACCAGGCCGGCAAGCGTGCCCGCGCTCGACACGGCGGTGACGACGGCACCCAGCTTGATCCCCATCGCGGCGCTTTGCTCCAAGAGTTCAAGCGCGCACGCAACGTAGCCGAGCGCTCCGACATCGTTCGAACCACCGGTTGGAATCGCGTACACCTGCCGCTGCGCCGCCGCCTCTTCTTCGAGAATGGAGCTAGCGGCAACTACAGCCTCGGCGTCGGTCTTCACAATGTGGACATCGGCGCCAAGCAAGTGATCGAGCAGCAGGTTGCCAGAGGTTTCGTAGGCGGGTTCGCGGTACTTGACCTTGTCGACGAGTACGAGATGGCAACGCAAGCCGGCACGCGCGGCCGCCGCGGCGGTTTGCCGCGCGTGGTTCGATTGCAGCGCCCCAAAGCTCAATAGTGTGTCGGCCCCCAAGGCCAGTGCGTCCCCCACCAAAAACTCGAGCTTGCGCGTCTTGTTCCCACCCACAGCGAGCCCCGTACAATCGTCCCGCTTGATATACACGGACACATCCCCCAACGCAGCGGACAGTCGTGGCGCCGCTTCGAGTGGCGTTGGCAAGTGTCCGAGAGTCGCGCGCGGAAAGTCTTCGAGTGCCTTCATGATGGGTCCCTATTTCGATTGCCGATTGCCGGTTGCCATTTGCCAGTTCCAGCAACGAGGTGAGCGCTTGTCCAGGCGAGCATACGCCTTGTGAATGCAGGCGTCGCACCGGCCGGGAAACCGGTATGGTTGCGGCGCGACGTGCGCAACACGGGAGGCTCTGCTTCCGCCTCGACCGAACCACGATGAAGGAGCACCATGAACGGGCCCGAAGTTGAAATTACCAAAACGGACGTCGACGAGCGCTTGCAAGTGCTCGAGGGCAAGGTCACCTTTCAGGACCGCACGATCGACGAGCTAAATCAGGTCCTCACCAAGCAGCAGGACCAAGTGGACCTGTTGACCACGCAACTCACCACTTTGCGTGAGACTCTGGACAGCGCCCTCGCCGATGCCTCGGGCACGGTCGAAGCTGGCGAAGAGCCGCCCCCGCCCCACTACTAGCGCGGGCCGTACGAGGCAACGCGCGCCAACCTACTCTCCAGCGGCTTCTTTGCGCGCTTCGAGTTCTTCCCATCGCTCGGTCAGCTGACTGGCCAGGTTGCGGGCGTCGTCAGCCGACGCGTTGAGGACCGCTACGTCGGTGCTGCCACCTTGATAGGTGGCAGGGTCTGCGAGCTTTGCCTGAATCGCCTCGACTTCGGCGTCTGCTGCTTCGATGCGCTCAAAGAGTCCATCGAGTTCTTTGCGCTCTTTGAAGGTGAGCTTCTTGGCGGGCGATGCCTCTTCTTTCGCACGAGACTTATTGCCCTTCTTCCCCGAGCCACCAGCCTTGTTCTTGTGTGCAGACTGCGCCTTCTCTTGCGCGGCAATTTTCTCGCGATACTCGGAGTAGTTGCCTCGGTGCAGCTCCACCTGCCCTCCCGGCTCAAAAGCCAGAATGGAGGTCGCGACGCGATCGAGAAACCAGCGATCGTGGCTCACGATCAAGGCGCTCCCACCGTACTCGACCAACATCGCTTCAAGGGCACCGAGGGTCGAAACGTCGAGATCATTTGTCGGTTCGTCGAGCAGCAGGAGATTGGTTTTTTCGCAGAGGAGTTTCGCCAGGCAAACCCGCGAGCGCTCGCCGCCTGAAAGCACACCGACTTTTTTGCGCTGCGCCGTGCCGTCGAACAAAAAGCGCTCGAGGTAGGAGCCAACTCGCAGCTGTTCGCCCCCGATGTCGATAAAGCCTCGGCTTCCAACCGCGGCCTCACGCAAGGTGTCGTTGTCATCGAGCCCCGCGCGCCCCTGATCGAGGACACCAATCTTTGTCGTTGTGCCGAGCTTGAATCCACCGGACTTGGGTTCGAGCAGACCCTGAATGCAGAGCAGCAGGCTCGTCTTGCCGATGCCGTTCGCGCCGACGATGCCGATCCGGTCACCCTGCGAAAGTGCAAGATTCAGAGTATCAATCAACAGTCGACCATCGCGTTCAATCGTCAAATTCGAGAGTTCAAGAATCGTTTTGCCCTGGCGTGTGCTTTCGGCCCGCAAGTCAGCCGTCATTTCTCTTATCGGAGCGTCCTGGTCTAGGGCCTCATAAGCGCGGCCGATACGGGCCTTCTGCTTGGTCCCCCGGGCCTTCGGCCCTCGCCTCAGCCACTCGAGTTCGCGGCGCAAGAAGTTTTGCCGGTTGCTCTCGACGCGCTCCGCGTGGGCTTGCCGCTCGGACTTAGCCTCGAGGTATTTTACGTAGCCACCGTCGTAGCTGTCGAGTTTGCCGTCGTGAAGTTCGAGGGTGCGGGTCGCCACGTTGTCGAGCACGTAGCGATCATGCGTAATCAACAGCAGCGCACCGCGAAACCGCTCGCGCAAATGATCTTCGAGCCATTCGATCGTCGCGACGTCGAGATGGTTGGTGGGTTCGTCGAGAACCGCGAGATCGGGCTCTCCAACGAGCACACGAGCGAGCGCTACGCGTCGGCGTTCACCGCCGGAAAGGTTCTCGATCAGGCGCTCGGAGTCGCGGATTCCGAGGTTGTCTACGATCGCCTCGGCCTCGTGCATGCGCTCCCAGCCGCCGAGTCGTTCGACCTCTTCGCCAGCACTCGCCTGCTGGTTGATCAGTGAATTCATTTCGCTCTCACTTGCATCCGAAAGCAACTCGGTCACTGCGTCGTACTTGTTCTTGGCTTCGGTCCACGCCACGAGGCTTCCCAAGACGGCATCCCGCACTTTCTGGCCGGCGGGAAACTTGGGTTCTTGTTCGAGCACATCGACCACTGCGCCGCGGCGGATCGAAATTTCGCCACCGTCATTCGCTTCGACACCGCCCAACACGCGGCCGAGAGTGCTTTTGCCACAACCACTCAACCCGACGAGCCCCACGCGTTCGCCGCGGCGAATCGTGAGAGTGACACCGTCGAGAATCGTTCGATCCCCGAAAGTTTTTGAGAGTTGGCGGCAGTCGATTACAGGCATGGCGCGCGAGAGTAACAGCCTCGACGACCAAACGGGTAGCGAATTGAGAGAGAACTAGCGGAGCCCCTGTTGGACGAACTGATCGAGTCGCGACGCAAAGCGTGAGCGGTCCTTCTGGGCGATCGGAGGCGGGCCCCCGGTCACGGTACCCGCGTCGCGCAGATCCGTTTTGAGCTCGCGCATGGCCAGGGCGCCGCCGATCATCTCTTCATCAAACGGGCGGCCATTGGTGCCGAGCACCTTCGCCCCGACTTCGAGACAACGCGCGGCCAGGGGAATGTCCGCGGTAATGCAAATGTCCCCGGCTCGAATCGTTTCGGCGATCCAATCATCGGCGACGTCGGGCCCCTGGTCGACGACCACCATCTCGACGCCCCCGCCGCTCGGTACCTTGAGCCGCGAGTTGGCCACGAGTACGACGTAGAGGCCATATCGGCTCGCCACTTCGTACACTTCGTCTTTGACCGGACACGCGTCCGCATCAACATATATTTCGATCAACGATTTTCTCCAACCACCGAGAGCATCGCTCAGCGCTGCTCTCGCGCGGTTTGACATTGGATGCAAAAGACCGACTCGGGTCTGGCCTTTAGCCGCGGGTAGCCAACGCATTCACCACAGCCCAGGCAATCACCATATTCGTCCTCGTCACAGCGCGACAAGGCATTTTTCACGAGGCCCACCCTCGCCTTCTGCGCGTGACGATTCGCTTCCAACATTTTTTGTTGCTGGATCGCGTCAATCCTTGAAACTCGGCCAATCGCCGGCTGATCGAGTTCAACGGGACGCGCAGCCTCGGCCGTCCCCGCTAGCGCTGCAGTGAGTTCACTCGCAAGCGCCACGAGATCGCACTTCAGCTCGTCCAATTGTTCGTTCGTCAACTCCACGCGTTAGCGCACCGCAACGAGCTTGAGCGCTTGCTCGGGACAAGCGTCGACACACAGATTGCACGCGTGACACGCCTCGGGCGCAACCACGTATGCCTGTTGCCCGCCATGGGCCCACGCCTTGATCCGGCCCTTGAACGAAAGCGAGGCGCGATCTTCTTTGCTGAGTGTTTGCATTTCAAAAACATCATAGGGACATACGACGATACAATCGTCCTTGCCCTCGCAGCGATTGCGATCCACGGCCGGCACCACTTTGCCTGGGTTCCCGCGACAATCGGCGGGATCGCCTTTCACTCGTCCTCTAGGGTTTTGCGCCATGCTCGGTCTTCCTCCTGCCGCGCGGGCACACGCGACGTTCAGGGCCTCTGACTGCCATTCGGCCATCTTATGAACCACTCCTGTTGGAAGCAAGGCCAGTAACTATTTGGAATTGTTAGTAAATGTAAACTTTCAACCAATAAATTGACCGACTTGGTCAGTTATGTATTATAAAACAATTGACCCGAACTGCCTGAACCACCCCCAAGCCAGCCAGGAGAACTCAAACATGAAATCTGCCAGTCTCGTCCCCCTCACCATCAGCCTGATCGCGCTCGTCGCCTTTACCAGTGGATGCTCGACGCTGGGCAAAATGGAACTCGGTCGCGTCGTCACCTCGGGCCGCGATGGTTGGCAGCTACCCGATCGCGTCGTCGAAAGCCTCGCCATCAAGCCCGGAGATCGCGTCGCGGAGATCGGTGCAGGCAACGGCTACTGGCTGCCCTGGTTGGCAGAAGCCGTCGGCCAGAACGGCCGCGTTTACGCAGTCGAAGTCACCGATGAATTGGTCGAGCAACTCACTGCCCGCCTCGAGCGCGAGCCGTTGCGCAATGTCGTCGTGGTGCGCGGCCAGCTTGATGACCCCTCCCTCCCCGCCGGCAAAATCGATGTCGCGATCACAAGTCTCACCTACCATCACATCGAAGATCGTCCCGCGTACTTCAAACGCCTGCAGGCGAGTCTCGCGAGCGAGGGTCGAGTGGTGCACATCGATGGCCGTCCCGATCTCCCGATCCCGCTGCGTTGGTTGCAGAGCAGTGGCCACTCGAGCGTCCCGGAAGAAATGGAAAACGAAATGAACGATGCTGGCTACGAACGAACAGAGGGTTTTGATTTTCTCGCGATGGAGACGATTCAGGTTTTCGTTCCGATTAAACGCGTCGCCGACCGCAAGCCCTGATGGCACGCAAGATCCCCGAACAACGCTTCGACGAGCTTGTCGTTGCAGCTGTGGAAGTCTTTATCGCCCACGGCTACCGACAGACTCAGATGTCGGACATCGCTTCTGCCGTCGGCGTTGCCAAGGGCACGCTCTATGGATACGTCGAGAGCAAAGACGCGCTGTTCATCTTGTGCGCCGCCCATGCGGACCGGCAGGAACCTCTCGCCCTTCCCGCGCAATTGCCCGTCGCAGCGCCGCCAGCGGGGTCGCTTGCGGCGCTGGTCAAACAACGCCTAAACGACGAGTCAATCCCCCCGGCTCTTTTCACCGCACTCTCAACCGAAAGCAGCGACAACCCGCGTGCTGAGTTCGAAGCGGTGGTCGGTGATTTCTACGACACCCTCGAGCGCAACTGCCGCGCCATCAAGTTGATGGACCGCTGTGCAGATCACCCCGAGCTTCGCGAAATTTGGCAGGCGCAGGGACGCGAGGGCCCGCGACTCGCCCTTGAACGCTATCTCGCGAGGCGCATCGAAGCCGGGCAATTGCGGCCGGTGGTCGACACCGCGCTTGCGGCGCGCCTCATCATCGAAGTCGCCACAACCTGGGCGGTTCACATCAAGTGGGACCGCTCGCCCCAGAAATTCGCCCCGGACGTCGCTCGAGCCAATGCGATCGACTTCCTAGTGCACTCGCTGGTGATCTAACCTCCCGCGAGACCACGCCACCAGCGAAGCGATTCGCGGCGTCCAACACAGAGTGAGAAACCGAGGATCACTATCGATGAGAGCACGACACTCCCGCACTCTTGCCTTGCTCGTTGGTGCAACGCTCTTGCTTGCGCCAACCGCCCAGGCCGGCCGCGGTGCGCAAACAGGCAGCGAACCTCTCGCTCCCAAATCGATTCTCTTTATCGGGAATAGCTTCACCTACTACAACAACAGCCTTCACATGCACCTTCGCAATCTAGTGACGTCGGGCTTCCCGAAGTTGGACAAAGAGATCCACTTCAAAGCCATGACGATCTCCGGGGCGTACCTCGCCAATCATGCACTCGGCGCCCAGGGCATGATCGAGCGCTACGAGCATCCGGACAAGGACGGCCCTTGGGACGCCGTCATACTTCA
>JBLHOB010000164.1:0-6610 GCA_047619425.1 Myxococcota bacterium | reverse complement strand
GCGCACTGGGCCAGTACAATCCATGCCGCCCAAACCGGCGCGCCCGACGCGGAAGCGAGACTCGTCGCATTGGCGACCAACCGGGCACTCCCCGCAGTCGCGAGAGCAACGGCGATCATATTGCTCCGCCCCTATGCAAACCCGCGACTGGTGGAACCCCTGACCCAGACTGTGGAAGATGCCGACGCCCAAGTGCGAACGGCTACCCTCGAGACGCTTTACAATTTCCCACCGGAGGTGAGGGCCTCGCTCGCCGTGCCGGCTCTAGATGACCCCGTTCGATCGGTTCGCTACGAAGCCGCCCGTATCCTGGCCGTGATTCCCGGCCAACAAATGTCGCCGAAGCTTCGCGACAAGCGCGACCGGGTACTCGACGATTTCCGTGCGGCACAACACCGCGATGCAGACAATCACGAGTCGCACATGCGACTGGGCCTGCTCGCACAGGACCAGCGCCAGCTCGGAGAAAGTGAGCGCGAGTACCGTCGCGCCCTCGAGCGCAACCCGAGCTTCGTTCCGGCTTATGTGAACCTCGCAAATTTATTTCGGCTGCAAGAACAAGACAACAAGGGCGAAGAGGTCCTGCGAGCAGGCCTTTTGCGGCTGCCTCAGCAACCCGACTTGCATCACGCCCTCGGCCTTGCGCTGGTTCGCATGAAACGACTCGACGAGGCACTGCCCGCGCTGGAGACGGCGGCGACCATGGCCCCCGAACACCCTCGCTACGCCTACGTCTTCGCTGTCGCACTGCATACAACTGGGAAAACGGCGCACGCGATACGCGTTCTTCGGGGGGCCCTCAAGCATCACCCGAACGACCCTCAGATTCGCGCGTTCATCGAAACTCTTACCAAGAGCCCTTAGGTCGAGCGCAACGCGAGTATCGCAACACAAGGGTCGATGAGAAACTGTTGGCACTCGCCATAACCCAACGGCCTTAGAGCAACCGCAACGATTGGAGACATCATGCCCAACCTTCGCTTCAACCACATGGAACTCACGGTTCCCCTCGGCGAACTCGACGGGATGCGCGAGCCGATTCAAGAATTCTATGGCGACGTCTTCGGAATGGACGCAATCGATGTTCCGATCCTCGGTCAAACGGGCTTGCTGCTTCGCACGGATCCAGAAACAAGCCAGTTCATCCTCGTCACCGAACAGAAGAACCACTTGCGCTCACCCGGCTTCGATCACCTCGGATTTCTCCACAACTCCCGCGCCGAAGTGGACGCCGTGCGTGAAAAGTGTGGCAAGTGGCAAGAGCGCGACTCGCGCGTCGAGATCAAGGACTACGACGACCTCGTCATCCAAGGCACAACGACTCGAGCTTTCTACGTTCGCTACCTGCTGCCCATCTGGTTCGACGTACAGGTGATCGAGTACGAAGCAGACGTGGCCCCCACAAAGAACTGGCAGTACCAGTAAGCCCACTCGCGACAACGGTGGCTAGAGGACCAAACCCTGCGGCGCGAGTTGTCAGACAGCTGCGTGTTTTTGAACCATCGAATCCGAAATTGTGCTGTTTGACCGCGCATCGCCCCAAAAACTACTTCGACGCAACCATCGGATGCGCGAGCGCCAAAACACCGTGGCCTAACGTGTTGAAGCACGCGCCAACTTCGACAAGGCATCCCATCATGACCGAGTTCGTCGATTCACTTTCGTATATTCAACTCGCCCTGCTCTGTGGAGCGTTCTTCGGCGCAATGACAGCGGCCATAAGCCTTGTTGGCTTCGCCCTTGAAAAAGCATTTGGCGAGCAACGCCGTATCTACGAACTCCCCCTCGCCGAAGGACAACTGCGCTGGGAAATGTTCGGCAATGTCCGTTTTGTCGTCATGGCTGCATTTGCCTTCGCCTGGCTTCTCTATGTGGTCCCAACTGTCCCCGCCGCGCAAGAGGGCTTCGGCGCAATCGCCTTTACGTTTGTCACGTGTTGGCTCGGCTTTGAGATCTACTACTGGGGCCTGCACCGCGCGATGCACACTCGACGCCTGTTCCGCTTTCACCGCCTGCATCACGACTCACGCGTCACGACACCACTGACCGGCTACTCGATGAGTACCGCCGAGTCCCTGGGTTGGCTTGTCGGCCTCGTCGGCGTGCCCTTGCTTGTCAGTCTCGCAACACCCATGAGCATCGTCGGGTTCTTTCTCTACCACGGCTTGTATCAGATACCCGGAAACGTCGCAGGCCACGCAAACGTTGACCCCTTCCCCGCTGGCGCGCACACGCGACTGGGCTCGTGGATTACGCACCCCACCACATATCACTCGCTCCATCACGCGCGCTTCAACAATCACTACAGCTTTGGCAGCACGTTCATGGACCGCCTGCTCGGAACCGAGTGGGCCGACTGGCCGGCGCTCCACGCGCGAGTGATTGGCGGCCAACCCATGCGTAAGCTCTCCGAACGGGGCGACGACCCCAGCAACACGCAAGCGATTTAGTATCCCCAGAGCATTCAGCCCCGACACCAGCAGTTGCCGGCTTGTGCAGACCTCGTGCACGTCGAAGTCGCCAGTGTCCAGTTTCTCCCTCGGCTGCCCGATGCGTTGCCTCAGATCACCCACGGCAACTGCTCCCCGAGGTACATCATGGCTGTTGAGTTCAATCCATTTGAAGACCTGAAAGCCCAGGACACGAGCGCGCACTATCGCAAGCTGCGCGACGAAGCCCCCGTCCATTGGTCAAGTGAAGGAGAGGTCTTCACCGTCTCGCGCTACGAAGACGTGCAGACGGTCCTCAAGAGCCCCGACGACTTCTCATCCGAGGCGATGCGAACGGTCCTCACGAGCGCACTGACAGTCACCATGACCCCGCGCTACGCGTTCAAGCTAATTTCGTTTTTGGTTCGCACGCGCATCAATCCGCTTCGGTTCTTGAAAGTTGGCAACCTCATTTCGATTGACGGCGAGCGTCACAATGTTTTGCGCAAGATCGTAGGCAAGGGCTTCACACCGCGACGTATCGCCGCCTGGCAACCTCGCATCGAAGCCGTCGTCGAAGAGCACGTTGCCAAGATGCGCAAAAGCGAAACCATTGACGTCGTGGCCGATCTCGCCGTACCGCTGCCGACGATCATCATCTCCGAGATGCTTGGCGTCGAACCCGAGCGACGTGCCGACTTCAAACATTGGAGTTCACGGATCATCGACTTGGCGTCGGGGGCAGCAAAAGAAGACCTGCTCAATAGCGGAGTGCTGGACGACGTTCTCGAGATGTTTGTCTACTTGCGCAACGCAGTAAAGGAGCGGCGCGAGTCTCCCGGAGACGATTTAATCAGTCAGCTCATCGACCCCAAGCAAGAAGACGTTTTGGACGAACTCGATATCATTCAGTTCGTCGTACTTCTACTGGTTGCGGGCAACGAGACAACCACCAACTTAATTGGTAACGCGGCCAACGCCTTGATGAACAACCCACGACAACTCGCCGAAGTCGCAGCAGACCCGTCCCTGGTCGACCGTGTCATCGATGAAACACTGCGCTTCGAACCACCGCTTACCGTCACGTTTCGCAATACCACACGAGACGTAACCCTTGCTGGCGTTGAGATTCCCGAAGGCAGTAACCTCGCTATCTTGTTGAGTGCGGCCAATCGCGATGAGCGACAATTTGAGAACCCCGACCAGTTCGACATTCATCGAGATGCAACCGGACATCTCGGTTTTGGCTTCGGTGTCCACTTCTGTCTCGGCTCTTCGCTCGCGCGTTTACAAGCCCACACGGCGCTCGCGGCATTGATCCCCGAACTCGACAACTTTCGCCAGCAAGGCGCACCGAGCTCGATGATCGATTCGTTCTTGGTGCGCGGACGCGAGAGCCTCGAACTCCACCGGCGCTAAGCCGCAACGAGACGGGGCACATTGGCAGCGCGATGTCGTTAACGCTAAACCAGACTCAACGCTTATGACAAAGCGAATGAGGGCTGGCTATGACAAGCGACACCACACTTGAGAACGCAATCGAAATTGCTGCCGCGGTAAAGCGACGGGATGTCAGCGCACAAGAAATGGCCGAGCGTGCGCTCGATCGCATCGACGCCACCCACGAAAGCCTCAACGGCTTTGTGTATGTCGCGCGCGAGCAAGCGTTAGCCGACGCCAAGCGCGTCGACGAGAGTATTGGCAGAGGCGAAGACCCGGGCCCCTTGGCCGGTGTGCCGTTTGGCGTAAAGGACATGGACCAGTGTGCGGGCATGCCCGTCACCTACGGTTCATTAATCCACAAAGGCCAACCTCCGGCACAAGAAGACAGCGTTCACATTCGTCGGCTACGCCAAGCGGGCGCCATCCCCGTCGGCATGACGTCTTGCAGTGAGTTCGGCACCGTGCACTTCACGCACACCAAAGCCTGGGGGACCACGCGCAACCCTTGGAACCTCGACCTCACGCCGGGTGGCTCGAGCGGCGGCTCGGGCGCGGTAGTAGCGGCGGGAGTCGTACCGTTTGCAACGGCGGGGGACGGCGGAGGTTCGACGCGAATCCCCGCATCCTTTGGCGGCCTCGTGGGTATGAAACCGAGCTATGGCCGTATCCCGCGCGAAGAAGCCAGCACGTCGCAAACCGCGGTGTGGGGAGCGCTCACGCGTACCGTTGCCGACGCAGCACGCCACCTCGACATTACGTCCGGCCCAAACGACCGCGACCGCACCTCGCTTCCTCCCTCCGGCGTCCACTACGAAACCGCGATCGAACACCTTACCACCGAAGGGTTGAAGGCGGTCTGGTCTCCAGACCTCGGCTACGCAAAGGTCGACCCTGAAGTCCTTGAGATCTGTGAGACCGCGGCCGGGGCACTGATCCGTGAAGCAAAGCTCAACCATCTCGATCGCCAGGTGACGTTGACGGAACCGGTGAAGGCCTGGCTCGGAGCCGGCGCCATCGACATCTGGCTACATCTAGAAAAGAAGGACTGGCCCGATCGCGCGGGCGAACTGGTCGGCCACGTACGCCGAAACTTCGAAGCCACCGAGTCTTTGCCGATGCCCGTATACGCGAACTTCATGCGCAGACGTCACCAGCTTGAACTTGAGGTCGCCGAACTGTTCGAACAAACTGACATCCTTATCACGCCCACAACAGCAGTGACCGCCTTCGACGCAACGACGCCCCGCAATGTGACTATTGAAGGCCAAGCCATCGAGCCCGCCATGAACGTCCCGTTCACCATGCTCGCAAATATGTGTTGGAACCCGGCGATCTCGGTGCCCGCTGGCGTGACCCGCGCAGGACTTCCGGTTGGTTTGCAGTTCACCACGCGACGTCACCACGACGAGTTGGCTCTACGCCTCGGGCGAATCGCCGAGCAAATCAACCCCTGGCCCCTCACTGCACCGGGTTGGTACTAAGGCCGCGCGAGGATCAGTCGAGCCTCATATTCACAGACTGGGTGATGTCGATTCGCGTCCGTGACTCACTGCACCCAATCGCCTCGTACGGATCGATCCCCCGCGCCAGTAGCCCCGGAATGCGCGACGAGTCGCTAGCGAGCGATGAATCCAATCGAGTCGACGTTTGAACTCATGGATTTAGCCACCCAATGCCTCGAGCCTTGCAATCGCGTATCCGAGCGCGCTTGCAAATCGCGCCGAGCGCCCGCTCACCTCGATACTCCGCAGCACAGGGAGTGACTCTTGTGCCTCAAGATCTTGAAGAGCGCGAACCGCCGACACGGCGAGTTCTTCATGACGACTACTCACTGCGCGCTCAAGGAACGAAACTGCGGCGCGATCTCCTCGCAACCCGAGTGCTAATGCCGCACCTTCACTCGAAGGAGAAACCGAACGGTCGAGCTCGGCGAGCAACAATTCCAGGCTCAGCTCACTTCGGTGACGCGACAGGACCCGAGCCGCACGACTGCGCACGCGAGGGTCATCGGCAGCAAGCCCCTTCACAAGGGCATGCTCGACTTCCCTCCGCTCAAGCTTCCATTTCGCCAAGCCCTCAACAAGACGATCTCTGCGGCGCTTCGAAGCTTCCGTACCACCGGACTCGGCAATCTGTTGTTCGGCTTCTGCCAGGACCTTTTCAAGTTTGGTCACGACCGTGTCACTGCGCAGTACGGCGGCCTCAGCCGCGTCACGCACTTCGACTGCTTGATCACCAAATGCACTAACAAGGGCCACGGATGCCCCAAACGAGCCCGCCAATGCTTCCGCTGCGGAGCGTCTGTCCAGGCGGTTGCCTACCTTGAGCACCTCTATCAATTGCGTGTCGGCACTTGGGTGTCTTGAGTATCCGAGGCCATGAATCGCTGCGATCCGCACACCGTACAGCGGGCTTGTAAGAAACGACTGGACTTCGGCAAACAGACGATCGTCCGGGAAGCGAGCCAAACCGAATGCGGCAGTCGCGCGCATTTCGGGGTCGGAAGACTTTGCTGCGCGAAGGAGCCCGGGCACAGCGGCTCGATCCCCCCGATGCGCAAGCCATCCGAGCGCCGCTTGGTTGACGTCGATGCAATCACCGAGTTGCTTGCCGTCGGCTGCCATCTTGGTTGCGTAGCGCGAGCCATAGAAGGCGCGTGCGAGAACACCGACGGGCGCGTCGGAGGCGGCGTCATCAAGACTGCGCCGCAGCAGAGACTTGACGTGGGCCTGCGTAAT
>JBLHOB010000163.1:0-6647 GCA_047619425.1 Myxococcota bacterium | reverse complement strand
CAGCACTTGAGGCGCTGATCGGTTCGAGTAGCAGCTCCCGCGAAACCGACGTGGCGACCACAGGCGAGCGTTGCCAAGAGTTTTGTGCGCTCGCCATCCCCGACGATCTTCGCGCGCCGGTGCGCGCTGTAAATCAACGACTGTCAGCGGCGTCATCGCTTTTGAGCAAGGCGGATCGCGAAGAGTCGTTTGCGGTGTTCGCCGACTTGCGCGGCTTGCTTACCAAGTGGTTACACCCGACCTTCGCCGAGGGAGTGCTGGCGCGTTCGCTCGGTGTACTGCCAGGCATCGGTCCGAAGCGCGCAAAGCTTCTGGGGAGTCGCGGCTTGCGCACGATTTCCGACGCGATGTTCTACCTGCCCACGCGTTACGACGACCGTCGTGCGTTGGTCGAAGTCTGTGATCTCGAGGTAGGACGAAGGGCCACCTTCATCGGTGAGGTCAAGAGTATCAGTCGGCAGTCACTGCGCATGGGCGGGCGCTTTGGTCAAATTCTCGAAGCGGTGGTGGGCGACGAAACCGGCAGTGTGACGCTCAAGTGGTTTCGCATGATCGAGTCGATTGAGAAAAGTCTCGAACGCGGTGCGCTGTTTCTCGTGACTGGCGATGTGAAGCGCTATCGCTTCAGCAAAGAAATTGTTCACCCCGAGCTCGAGCGAATCGAGGCTGGGCCCGATGCGCAAGAAGGGGAGGGGGAAGAGCCAGGCGAAGCGCTTAGGACCATCGTTCCTCAGTATCCGACGCCGGAGGGCATTCCGCCTCGCACGCTTGCGGCCGTCATTCGCAACGCAGTCGAAGGCTATTCTGATCTGGTCGATAGCTGTTTGCCCAATGCCGTTGTCGCAGAGCGAAATCTGCCAGCACCCGGGTTTGCGCTGCGTCGTGTTCATGCTCCAGACCACCATGCGACGCTGGCCGAGTATGAAAACTTTCGCTCACCGTCTCATGAGCGCCTCGTTCTCGAAGAACTCTATCTGCTTGAGCTCGGCCTTGTGCTGCGGCGTGCTGCGCGGGCGGGTCGCCCAGGCATTCCGATTGATGTTACAAGTGAGCGGGTGAGTGCTGCGTCTCAAGCACTGCCCTTCGCTTTGACGGGCGCCCAGGCGCGGGTCTGGAGAGAAGTCCAAAGCGATCTTGCTCGCCCCCATCCGATGAATCGCCTGCTGCAGGGAGATGTCGGCAGTGGCAAGACCGCTATCGCGCTTTTGGCAGCCACTGCGATTGCTGCGGCTGGAAAGCAGTGCGCATTGATGGCGCCGACCGAACTCCTGGCCGAGCAACACGCCCGCAGTTTGCGCGAGATGTCGAAGCGCTCGCCTAAAGTGCTCGGGCTTCGCATCGGCCTGTTTACTGCCTCCGTGCCCAAGGACGAGGTCAAGGTCTCACTTGCTGCGTTGGCTGCAGGCGAGATCGACCTCGCCGTCGGCACCCACGCGCTGATTCAAGAGAAGGTTGTCTTTCATGACCTTGCTCTGGCGATTATCGACGAGCAACACCGCTTTGGCGTACTGCAGCGCGCGGCATTGGCGGCCGGAGCAAAAGGCAATGCGCTGCCTCACAGTCTGGTTATGACGGCTACGCCAATTCCGCGAACCCTTGCACTTACGGGGTACGGAGACCTCGATCTGTCCATCATCGACGAACTGCCACCGGGGCGCAGCCAAACCCAGACGTTAAAGATGCAGGCGGGTGACGGCCTGCGCATTATGGACATCATTCGTGACACCATTGGCCGCGGGGAGCAAGCCTACGTCGTCTACCCATTGGTGGAGGAGAGCGAGAAGATCGACTTACGATCCGCGATGGAGTCTGCGGATCGCATCGCTATCGCGTTCCCCAAGCTTCGCGTCGATTTGCTGCATGGTCGCCTCGACTCGGCGCGACGCAGTCGCATCATGGATCTCTTTGCGAAGGGAGAGACCGATATTCTCGTTGCGACGACCGTGATCGAAGTGGGGGTCGACGTTGCGAATGCGAGCTTGATGATCATCGAGCACGCCGAACGTTTTGGTTTGGCGCAGCTGCACCAATTGCGTGGACGTGTTGGCCGCGGCGCCGCCGCAGGCACTTGTGTGCTCGTATCGCGTGGCGGCGGCAAGGACGCGAGTGCGCGCATTGACGCAATGCTGCGCACCACAGACGGCTTCAAAATTGCCGATGCGGATCTTGAGATTCGAGGGCCGGGCGAGTTTCTGGGCACGCGACAAAGTGGCGAACTGGTCGATCTTCGTATGGCCGATCTCGTACGCGACGCGGCACTCGTCGAAGTCGCTCGAGATGCCGCCGTAGCGAAGGTCGGAGAGGACCCGGGGCTTGCGACGTCGCCGCGACTGTTGCGGGCGGTTGAAACGCACTGGGGCGAACGTCTCGCATTGATCAACGTCGGGTAAGTGCGGCAAGGCATTTGACATCGACATGGAGAACACTCATGAGCGAAATCGTTACAACGGCCACGCCTCACGATGGCGTCGCGCTCCTCACCATGAATAATCCGAAGATTCTCAACTTCGGCTCCTGGGAAGCACTCGGCCAACTCGCCGACGCGATGACCGCGGCACGGGAAGCCGGCGCGCGAGTCACGGTTCTGGCATCGGCGATCCCCGGGCATTGGTTTCAGCATGCGTGGTTGCGCGACCTCAATGCCATGGTCGCAGGGGAGGAGATGTCGGGAGAAGCTTCGGGCTACTTCCGTGCCCTCAAGGAACTGCGTTCCCCCGATGTGGTCTACATCGCGGCAATCAACGGCGACTGCAACGGCGGCGGTGCCGAACTCGGGTGGGCGTGTGATCTGCGCGTTGCAGAAGAGCAGGCGGCCTTCGGTCAGCCCGAAGTTCAAATTGCGCTTGCCACCGGGATCGGGGGCACCTCGCGCCTGGCGCGACTGATCGGCAGAACCGTAACCGCAGAGCTAGTGCTCGACGGCGCGCCGATGTCTGCCCGGCGCATCTACGAACTTGGCGGACTCAATCGCGTCGTGCCCAATGGTGAAGCCACAGCGACCAGTGTCGCGTGGGCAGGACGTTTGGCCACTCGCCCAGCAGGCTCGCTGCGCGTGCTCAAACAAATGCTTCTCGACAACGACGAGATGCACCTAACCGATGCACTGAAGAACGAACAGAAGCTATTTCAATCCGTTGTCGCGACCCCTGAAGCCCGCGAAACCATGCAACGCATCCAGGCACGCTTCGACGCGGGCGAGGAGCCACGCGCCGTGTATGGTGAACCCGTCGAAGGCTAAGCTTCGGCGCCGTGTCGCAGCGCATCGCGCGTGAAGCCGCGCAACGGCAGAAAGGCCATCAGCTGCAGCACTGCCATCGCTAGGAAGAAGCCGTGGTAGATGCCAATGCGATCCCCGCTACCCGTCAAGAGTTGATCGAGAATCCCTCCCACGACGATCGGCGCGAGTGCGCGAAGACTGTGGGTCGTCACACCGCAGATGACGAGGGTGCGCGCGGGTGAATCTTCGGGTGCAAGACGAAAGAGGACTTGAGTGTCCGCGACACCGAAGCCTGCAGTGAGCGAAGCGAACCCGGCAAAGAAAAGCATCGCCAACGCAAGGTCGTGAGAGTCGTTCGTGTCGACTCCGAGCAACAGTAAGAGCAGCGCCGACATCCCGATCGCGGTCATACGAAAAACGGGGGCTGCGCCGATTCGGTCCGTGATGCGTCCCCAGAGATAGAGCGAAGCGAGGGCGCCGGCGTAGTAGGAAAGCGTTGTGTAGAGGATTTGGCTGTCGCTGAAACCAATTTCACGTCGCAACATGACGATCGTGAAGGGGATGGTCGCTGTGCGGATCGCCGCGCCCAAGGTCACACCCAACAAATAGCGCTTGATCCTCGGATCGTTGCGGACGCGGGCCACCGCTTCACGCACCCGAATCTTTCCTTCGGTTTGTTCACTGCGTTCGGGCATTCGCGAAACTAGAACCACACGGAGCACGCCGAGCAACCATGCTCCAGCAAACAGCGGTGCAAAGTCACCCGGGTGGAGTGACAACCAACGCAACGCAATCAAGAAGTAGACGATCAATGCGACGTGCCAGATGCTGCGGATGATCCCGAAGAACTGACCGATCTTGTCCGACTCCATGTAGGCGCGCAGCATGGGAAACCAAACGGTACTGCCGATATTGAGTCCGGCTGCGACCCACGCAAAGCTGGCCAGCACAATGATGCGTACCGTCGCTTGATCAAAAGAAAGCAAGGGCTCGAGGAAGAGCAGGGGCAGCCCCCCGACGAGCGCGACCACCTGTCCGATAACCAGCAGCGTGCGCTTGCGCACTCTGGCGATCATGCGCAGGGTGGGAAGTTGGAGTGCCTGTAGCCCCGGCAGAAAGGCACCTTGGAGTCCGATTTGAAACTCGCTCGCGCCCAAGGAGACAAGCAATAGCGTCGGCAGATGCTCAGTGTACGCCGTCCAGAATGTCATCCCGGCCGGGTGGCTGGTGATGGCGAGGCGTCGTCCGCGGGCCCGGGTTGCTGGGGCAAGTGGCGGTGGGGGGCAGGTGTCGATCGGGGCGGGCTCGGTCATTTCTCGTTCATTGTGCGGGTTCAGGTGGGTGATCGACCGACGCTGTCGGCGGGGCACGAGGATCCTCGATTCCGTAGATGGGGGAAAGGGTTATCTCGATTGACGACGCTACTGAGCGGGCTGTGCTGGGCGGGCAGCGCCCCACATCAGGGCACCTCATCGCCCGAGTCCTCAAGTCGGCGCCAAATTGTGCCGAGCCAACTGGGTTGACGGTTCAATTTCGATTCTCTATTTAAGCGAGACCATGTCACAACGAGCGAACATCACCGAAGCAACGTTTCGGGCAAACCTATCAAGCCTGCTTTTATTGGCCTTACAGCCATTAATCCAGCGGGAGGAGGTTTTGCTCGCGTAGCGCACTGGGCTCTGAGAATTTGACATCCGAAATGTCCGATCCAGATCACGAACCAGCACAAGCAACGCATCAGGCAAATTGAGCACATCGCACATCGGAAATTGATGTCGAACGTGACTGAAACACAAAACCCTCTCCCGCCGAATTCGGCCGGAGAGGGTTTTGTGTTTTCAGCATGGCGTCAATTTATGCAGCACAAATGTCGTCTCCGGTTTCAAGAGCGAGATCAGCGTCGCGGGTCCAATCAAGCGGGCAATCGGCAATGAAATGAAACTTCAAGAAACACGGAGCACGAAACCATGTCCGAAGCAATTTCAAAATCGACTTCTCAAACGCGAGAGCACATCGACGAACAATCGTCGCAAGTGGCGGAGACGATGCCAGCGCGCCGCTACGAGCCCTATCCAAGGGTCTCGCTGCCGGATCGCACCTGGCCCGACAAGGCGATCAACAGCGCGCCTCGTTGGTGCAGCGTCGACTTGCGCGATGGCAACCAAGCGCTCGTCGAACCGATGGGCGCAGAGCGCAAGATGCGCATGTACCGTGAGCTCGTTGCGATTGGATACAAGGAAATCGAAGTCGGCTTTCCCGCGGCTTCCGAAACGGAATACGACTTTGTTCGGGAGTTGATCGAAGGAGGGCATGTTCCCGAGGACGTGACGCTTCAGGTACTGACCCAGGCGCGGGAAGACTTGATCGTGCCAACCATGAAGTCCGTCGAGGGAGCGCGTCGGGTGATCGTCCACGTCTACAACTCAACTTCGACGCTGCAGCGCCGCGTTGTTTTCGGAATGGAACGCGAGGCAGTTGTCGAAATCGCGGTTTGCGCGGTGCGTCGGGTCAAAGAGTTGGCGCAACAACTCGAAGGCACGGAAGTCCTCTTGGAGTATTCGCCTGAGAGCTTTACGGGCACAGAGCCCGACTTCGCGATCGAGATCTGTGAAGCTGTGCTCGACGAATGGGGAGCGACGGCGGAGCGGCCCGTAATCTTGAATTTGCCCTCAACGGTAGAAATGGCCTCTCCCAACGTCTATGCCGATCAAGTGGAGTTCTTCTGTCGCGGGTTGCGCGATCGCACGCGGGCTGTGATCAGCGTGCACCCGCACAATGACCGCGGCTGCGGAGTGGCAGCAGCAGAACTGGCCTTGATGGCAGGGGCCGATCGCGTTGAAGGCACACTCTTTGGCAACGGTGAGCGCACGGGCAACGTTTGCGTTGTGACGTTGGCGCTGAATATGATGGCCCAAGGCGTTGATCCAGAGCTCGACTTTGGCGACATCGAGCGGGTGAAGGATCTGTCGGAGCGATGTACCCGGTTGCCCGTGCACCCGCGTCATCCGTACGCGGGCGAGTTGGTCTTTACGGCGTTCTCGGGTTCGCATCAGGACGCGATTCGAAAGGGCCTGGCCGCTCAGCAAAAAACGGGAGGCCACGAATGGGAGGTGCCGTACTTGCCCATCGACCCCGCGGACGTCGGACGAGACTATGAGGCGGTGATTCGTATCAATAGCCAGTCGGGGAAGGGAGGGTTGGCATTTGTGATGGAACGCGATCACGGGTTTGTGTTGCCGCGCAAAGTACAGGTGGCGTTCAGCCGCGAGGTGCAGCGCGTAGCCAACGCGGCGGAAGCCGAGCTCAGTTCAAAAGAGATCGGCGATTTGTTTCGCGCGACCATGCTCGACATAGACGGCCGGTTTGCATTGACAGCGTTTTCGTCGGGAGTGGATGGGGACACCGTGGGGAGCTGCCGCGTCGAGGCGAC
>JBLHOB010000162.1:0-6661 GCA_047619425.1 Myxococcota bacterium | reverse complement strand
ACCAACTGCAGTGCGCGGCCGATCGTCGCGTTGGCGCGATTGCCCTGGCCCAGTGCATTGACGCCACTGTTCATACCAAGACGTTTTCGGATCGGCCCGTTTACGATCAAAATCGGCCCCGCACTCATCGTCGTCGCAAGCAGGCCGTGCATGTTGAACTCGTCGGTGCAGGCACCTTCGACTGCTGCCAATACCACGGGCATGTACTCGGGGCGGCAGCCCGCCATGACGGCATTGATCGCAACCTTTTCAACCGTGCACTCGACCAAGTCCGACGGCACTAGAGCCACCACTTCTTCGGGCTTGCGCGTCGTGCCCTCGAGCATGGCGAGCACGCGCTTCTCCGTCGGAGGTACCAACGGCAAGCCGTCGCTGAAGCCGTGGCCGTACATGGCTTCCATTTCGTCTTCGAGGCGTGCCAGTGGAATGCGTCGGGAGCGCAAGGTCTCGCCACCGTGCCTCAACAATAAATCGGTGGCGTGTTCGGGGTCGACCGACAGTGACCCACATCCGGGGCGAAGTTCGGGCAGGCCGGGGCCTAGATCAGAAGCGCCACAAAGAGCTTCCCATTCACCGCGATGCCAGCCGACGGCTCGTTCAACCTCGACGCCATTTTCGACGCGTACAAGAGTCGGCACCGCTTCGATGTCGTGGCGCCACGATCTTTCAAGCGAGGTGTCATCCGTGACGTCGACGCCGCTTGGGAAAGTAGGGTCGTCCTGACTGTAGACGGTGAGCGAGCTGCCTTTCGCGACTTCCCGCAACACGGGAGCGACGAGTTCGCAGGTGGGGCAGTCGCGCTTTACGAATGCCACGATGCCATCGGGCAGCGGGGCAGGATTTCGAGACAATGCGTTTCCTCCGCGTAAGTCGAAATAGTAGGTCTCGACACCGTCCGTGCCAAATTAGACCCGACCATTCTTGGCCCCTCGGCACCCACGCGTGATAGTGTCCGTCGCGCTTAATCCTCAGGAGCACCACCTTGATCCGAAAATTATTGATTGCCTTCTTATTCCTCCTCCTTGTGTTGGTCGCCTCGTGCAGCCTCTTTTTGCCCGAGCGCTTTGCCATTAACGTGCCGCTGGCGAGTATGCTGCTCGGTCGCACGGCCGACGCACCAAGTGCAGAGCAAATCGACAACCGCTTTCAGGTGCCGGAAGGCTTCAGCGTTTCAATTTACGCCGAGGGTCTAGGCAATGCCCGCTGGATGAAGGTCACAGGCAGCGGTGACATCCTCCTCACCCGGCCGCGCACGGGAGACGTCGTACTGGTCAAAGCCGACGCGGATGGCGACGGCCGAAGCGACGCGATCGTGCCCCTACTCGAAGGCTTGAACAAACCCCACGGCGTCGAATTGAACGACGGCTGGCTCTACATCGGCGAGACCGACGCGATCGGTCGCATTCGCTTTGACGAAGCAACCGGCACGGTGAGCGGTGAACTGGATCGCATCATTTCGGGCCTACCCGGTGGCGGCAATCACTGGACCAAGAACCTGGGTTTCGGCCCTGACGGCCTGCTGTATCTATCGATTGGCTCGACGTGCAACGTCTGCATCGAAAAAGACGAGCGACGCGCTGCCATGATGCGCTTTGCGCCCAATGGCAGTGGCGGCGAGATCGTTGCCCGGGGCCTGCGCAACAGCGTCGGCTTCGATTGGCAGCCCGGCACCGACAAACTCTTCGCCACCGACAACGGTCGTGACTTGCTCGGCGACGACTACCCACCCTGCGAACTCAACGAAGTCAATATGGGCAGCTTCTACGGTTGGCCCTATGCGAACGGCGACAACCACCCCGACCCCGACTTCGGCGAGGGCCAGGCAGAGCGCATCGCGAGTTCGACGCCTCCGGCCTTCGACTTCAATGCCCACAATGCGCCTCTCGGCATGCAATTTATCAAGCACAATCGCGTCCCTGCCCCTCTCCACAACGCGGCACTCGTCGCCCTGCACGGCTCCTGGAACCGCACGAGCAAGGACGGCTACAAGGTGGTTTCCCTCGCATGGCAGCCCGACGGGAGCATCGTTGAAAAAGACTTTTTGACTGGCTTCGAGGTCGATGACGACGTCGTTGGCCGCCCCGTCCATGTTGTCGAAGCCGCTGATGGCTCGTTCTATATTTCTGACGATTACTCTGGGACGATTTGGCGAGTGGCCTACGGCGAGGCGCAGGAGACGATCGTCGTAAACACGCCAATTGCCGAGCAGGCGCCGTTGAGTGGTATCCCCGCTGCAGAGCGCGCAGCACTTGCTCTGCGGGGCCAGGCGCTCTACCTCGAGCACAAGTGCGCAGTCTGCCACGATGCCGCCCAAGCCGTGCCCGGTGTCGCGGTCAAGGAGTTGAATCAGTTGAGGGGTCGGTTCGATCTCGGCACTCTCGAAGCCCTCTTGACCACACCTCCGCCGCCGATGCCCATCTTCCCATTGAGTGCGGAAGACAAGCGGGCGTTGTCGGTTTACTTGCTTTCAGAGGACCGGCAGGTCGAGCACTAACGCCCGGCGCGGCTGCAAATCGCCAATCCGGCGCGTCGCAAGATCGAGCGACTTCGTCCCCCCTCGAAAACCTGCACCACGAATTCTGGTGCGCGGGCGCAAAACCGTTACTCTTGCCCGCGCCAGGGGGAGAGAAGCGCATGAGCCATCGAATACTTCGCAAGACCAAGATCATTGCCACCATTGGGCCGGCATCCGATTCCGTCGAAACCATCAAAGCCATGATCCGCGCCGGCATGAATGTCGCGCGCCTCAATTTCTCTCACGGCTCCCACGCCGATCACCGCAAACGCATCGCGATGATCCGACAAGCCTCGGACGAACTCGACGCGAATCTCGCCATCCTGCTCGACACCCGTGGCGTCGAGATCCGGACAGGCCGCGTTCAAGGCGGGACGATGACGCTCACCACGGGCGAGCATTTTAAGCTCTACACCGATGGGCGCCCCGCCGACTCCGAAGGCGTTGCAATTAGCTACCGCACCCTTGCCGACGAAGTTGAGGAGGGCTCGCGCATTCTCGTCGACGACGGGGTGATTGAGCTTCGGGTAGTCGACATCGCCCCCGATTGCGTGAGCTGTGAAATCTTGCGCGGTGGACGCCTCGGCGATCGCAAAGGCGTCAACATCCCCGACATCAGCATCCCCTACACCGACATGTCGAACCAGGAACGCGAAGACATCCTGTTCGCGATCGAAAATGAGATCACCTACATCGCGGCGTCGTTTGTGCGCGGTGCACGCGACGTGCTCGCAATCCGCCGCATCCTCGACGAACGCAACACCCACATCCCGATCATTGCGAAGATCGAAAGCAAAGACGGAGTCGACCGCCTCGACGAGATCATCGCCGTATCCGATGGCACGATGGTCGCGCGCGGCGATCTTGGCGTTGAGGTCGAGGTGCAAGAGGTGCCGATGATTCAGAAGCGGATCATCCACTCGACGGTTCGCGCGGGCAAACCCGTTATTACCGCAACGCAGATGCTCGACTCGATGGAGCGCAACCCGATCCCCACCCGCGCCGAGGTGAGTGACGTCGCCAACGCGATCTTCGACGGTACGTCGGCCGTGATGCTTTCGGGTGAGACGGCCTCCGGCGCCTACCCCGTCGAGGCAGTGCGCACGATGGCCGCACTCGCATTGCGCGCCGAAGATTCGCTAACTGAATACGGCCATCTGCAGGTCACCGACAGCGAACCTGCGGACAAGGTGACCGATGCCGTAAGCCAAGCGGCGATCACCATGGCGCACCATCTCGGGGCGACCGCGATCGTGACGCTTACGGAGACGGGCTTTACGTCTCGCTCGATTTCGAAATTTCGCCCCCGCTGCCCGATCCTGGCGATCACGGTCTCTTCAGACGTGGTCAGCAAGCTTTCGATGAACTGGGGCGTAACGGGGATTCTCTTTTCCGGCGACGGCAGCAACGGCAGCGATGACGAGATGCTGCGCTTTGCGGCCCGGCGCGGTGTTGAGCTTGGCTACATCGAGCCGGGCGACCTAATCGTCGCGACCCACGGTGTGGATCGCGAGTCGGGGAGCACATCGATGATTCGAGTGCTGAACGTTCCCGAGTCGTAGCGCGTCGCTTCGCCACACGACTGCCGAGGCAAGGCCCTCCTCAGCAAACTCCATGTCCGACAGTCGACGCAGGCCCTCCTAGAGCACCGCCGCCACCTCCAACGCTCTAACTACGCCGACTTCTCTCGCAGCAAGCTGCGTGACAGGGTGCATTTACCACCACCCTTGAAGTAGAACCCATTTTTGGAGCCCACTCCAAGATGGGTTGACGACTTTTCCGTTGATCGACGGAAATTAGGAGAGAGATCGTCGGTGCCGAACGCAGAATCGCCCCTTCACCCAGGGCTAGGTGGCAGCCGAATCCGGCCCGACCTTGGGCTTGGAACACGCTGACCGCGGGTCAACTCCGGCCGAACGCCATTTCGATTCACACTACCTAGCGACTACAGCGCGGCGTCCCTATCCGGGTTTCGGCCTACGGGCTAGGATCCTGCGAAATTCACTGCGACTCGCCTCGTCTCAGCACGGAGATCTCGCCCATGCGCTCGGCACCCCGAAGTTTCAAGTTCCTCAAAATCACAGCGCCATTCGCGTGTGTCGCAACACTGGCACTCGCATGCGTTTCACCGCCCCCGCCGATTGACTCTCTCGACGCAGAGCCCCTTGAACTCGCGGCAAACGAAGGCATCCGTACGGATCAGACCGTCATCTTGTTTGACGCTTCTGGCTCGATGAAAGCGCAGAACCAATTCGCTTCGACGCAAAACCTCGCCTCGTCATTCGTGATGGGGATGCCCGAAGGTGCGTACGGCGCAGCGGTCGTAACCTTCGGTGGGGATGCCAACCAAGTCCTTGAGCTTGCCCCCTTTGATCGCGACGAAGTCGACAGTGCAGTCATCGATGGTGAGTTGCTCGGCAAGAGCAGTGACATCGCAGGAGCGCTTGACGAAATCGCACCGCAACTCATTGGCCGCAGCGGCACGACCGCGGTAATCGTCTTCTCAGACGGCGTCGCCGCGCAGCATGGACGCAACCTCGGCAGTGAGGGCGCGATCGCAGCCGCTCGCCGGTTGGCGTTTGGCGCCGGCAGTGACGGAGAGATCTGCTTCTATACAGTGCAGTCAGGGAGCGATCCCGCTGGCGGCAAGCTGATGGGAGCCCTGGCAAGTGTTACCACCTGCGGCCAACACATTGCGGCCGCAGACCTCGCCGACGTCGAAAGCCTGCAAGCCTTTCAACAGTCGATCTTTGTCGAAGAGACCAGTGCGCCGGTAAGCACGCCGCCGCCGGCCCCCGAACACGTATTCGTCGATGACGATCTCGACGGTATCGACGACATCGACGACCAATGTCTCGGAACGCCGATGAAGGCACACGTGAACGAGGTTGGTTGCTGGGTTCTCGACAGCTACGCGTTCGAGAGTCAGAAGTCGGAGATCCTCGAGGCCCAATACGGCGAGCTCAACAATGTCGCCGAAGTCTTGAAGATGAACCCCGATCTTCGCATTCGCATCGACGGGCACACGGACGCTTCGGGTTCGGCGCAGTTGAACCAAGACCTTTCCGAACAACGCGCCGCTGCGGTGCGCAACTATCTAGAAGGCGTTGGGATCGACTCCAGCCGACTCGAAACACAGGGCTTCGGCATGACGGCCCCCGTCGCAAGCAATGACACCGCCGCAGGGAAGGCCAAGAATCGACGGTGTCAGATGACGGTGCTCAAGTAAGGGACCGCGCACCAGCGCACCCCCCGAGATCCCGCGCCCGGGAACATCGGGTTTCCAAGTAACAAGTAGCGCCTCCAATCTGAAGAGTCCCTGCGTGGCCACACGTGTGTGCTGCGGCGCACGCTTCGTGCCGCCAGCTGGCCCGTCTTGGACATCGCTTCCTTATATCAGACGCGACCTCGCCAACTCGCGAGTAAGGCACGTCGGACTGTGTACCTGTGACCAAAAGCCATCCCGAAGAAAGCCTGGGCGCAAATCCCGGCGATGCTGCGCTGAACCCCGCCGACCAAGTCGCGATGGGCGTGCCTGCCTCGCGTGCGCCGAAACAAAACAATCAAGCGACCTTTCGCGCGTTTGCACACGCTCCGTTTCGCCTGCTCTTTGCGGCGTTTATTATCAACCAGACGGGCTTCTGGATTTCGCACCTATCTCTGCAAGCACAAATGACTTCGCTCAGCGGCAACGACACGCGCCTTGTTGGGCTGTTGTTCTTTTTTCTTTTCTTGCCTGCCTTTCTCTTCGCACCGCTGGCTGGCGTGGCGGCGGATCGATTCGATCGCAAGGCCATTATCCTCAGTTGCTATGGCCTGATCGCGGTCTGCTGCGGCGTGCTCGCAACCCTGACCGCAAGTGGTGCGATGACGCCCTACCGCATGCTCGCAGTCGCGGCCTGCATGGGCATGGCGTTCGCGTTTTCTGGCCCGGCGAGCTTTGCGATCGCGGCCAACTCCGTACCCGAGGAAGACATGGGGAGTGCGGTCTCCCTGCAATCCGCCGCAAACAATCTCACGCGCGTGGCCGGGCCCTTCATTGCAACTCCCCTTGTTGCAACCGAACGCTACGACATTTCGTTTGCAATCTATCTGGTCGCAGCGCTTATCGCGTCATTGCTGACGATGATGATGAAGATCAGCAAG
>JBLHOB010000161.1:0-6667 GCA_047619425.1 Myxococcota bacterium | reverse complement strand
TACGATTCGTTGCGTCTGTCCGTCATTTATCAGAACGGCCCCGACGTTCTTTCTGGCCCCTGTGTGCCCAGACGCAACATTACTTCGCTTGAATCGACCACCCACTCCTGACGCTTTTGGCTTGTGCCTGCGCGCAACGGGTTCATCGCGCGGTCGCGCAGGGAACCGACAGCGCACAGGTTTTGTCGTACTCGGGGCTGAGCACAATCATTAGATCGGCCAAAAGTCGAGTGTCCCGGTGATGCGGGTCACACCAGTGTCGCTTCGCAGCACGCAGGTGTCGTTTCTTGCGGTATCGTGCGCTTTCGATTTAGAGCCGAGCAATCAAGGAGCATGAAATTGCCGATCCAAACGAATTCCATTCAAATTTCAGCATGGCTTTGCCTCTCTCTTGGCCTGCTAATCGCGCTGCCGGCCCAAAGCCAGCAAGGGGCCATGCCTCCCGGACATCCGTCCATTGGCGGCACGACGCAGCACCAGGCGAGTAGCCTTGGCGCCAACCAGGTGACGGGTAAGGTCATCGAGACAATGGACGCGTCCAGTTACACCTACGTGCATGTCGACGCGGGTGTGCGCACGGTTTGGGCGGCGGCTCCGAAGTTTGCGGTGAAGGTGGGCGATCACGTCACCGTCCCGACTGGCAGTCCGATGCAAAACTACAAGAGCGACACTCTCAACCGGACGTTCTCGCTCGTCTACTTTGCCGGTAGCATCGAAGTGGCGGGCTCGGGTTCAGGAGCGCCGTCTGGTATGAGCGGGCAAGGGGCGAGTGATCGCTCAACCCCCCACCCCGGCAGCAACCGAGCGCCGAAAGTTCCGGCGGAAGCATTTGCTGGGATCAGCAAGCCGGACGGTGGGCTTACCGTGGGTGAGGCGTACGACCGCGGTGCCGCGCTCGCGGGCAATGAAGTTTTGATGCGGGGCCGGGTGGTCAAGTACTCGCCGCGCATCATGGGAACCAATTGGATCCACTTGCAAGACGGAACCGAAGCCGCGGACGGACGCAACGACCTCGTCGTAACGACGGATGGTGCGGCGGCGGTAGGTGACCTCGTGTTGGTGCGCGGTACCGTGAGCGCAGACAAAGACTTCGGCTACGGCTACAAGTACGACCTGATCGTTGAGAAGGCCGCGGTCACAGTCGAATAGATCGTCAAACAGATAGACGAATCGGCGGAAAGCTCCGGCTCTCGTTCAAGACCTTTGGACTAACCGCGCCGATGGCTCGCGCTCGCGCCGCGCGCTGTATTGAAGACCGCTACGAACAACGCGAGTGCGCCAACCGGCACGAGCAAGATGCCGAGGCTTGGGTCGCCGCCGTAGACCCACAACCCACCCAGAAAGAAACCGAGCGGCATCAATACGAGGGCTGCGACGAAGCCGCGCGATGCAAGTTCGCGCGCCGCGCCGCCCCATTCAGGCATTTGGTTGGTCGACAGGCCAAAGGCAATGTTGGTTAGTGCCAGTAGTGCACCGTGTGCATGGGCGAGGGTCCACATCAAGCGACGGGTTTCGTTGGACACGTCGAGATAGAGCCCGACCTTGAAGCCGTGCATGCTTTCGAGGCCAACGCCGAGAACCAAAAAGAAAAGCAGCCCCCACCAACCCATCGCAAGGTGGCGCGCACACACGTCGTTTTCTGGTGCTGCTTGCATGTCCGTGTTCTTCTTGCCCTTACTCATTCACTGATCCTGATCGCCTGGTGATCGCGCATCTTGAAGATGCGATTGAGTGTTGACTGGTCCATTTCGCCGTTTGCGTTTTGTAGTAGATGCGGGCCGTGCTGATTGGGCTCACCCGCCATTGCGCGTTTCCATCTCTCGATTGCTTCGGCTTGTTTCGCTCCGAGCGCCTGGGGCTCGGCTACGAAATCGTACTCGAAGCCGGCAAAGCCTGGAAGCGAGCGGATTGATTGATCTGCCACTCGGCGGACCGCGGCGTACGGGTCAGCGAGGAGTAAGGACAAATAGGCGCCAATCCATTTGTCTCCGGATATACTGCGCGCTGGCGCCCATCCCATGTGCCACGCCACGAGGCCGCGTTGCACGGCGTCGCCCTTTATCGCCCAAAGCACCGAGGCCGCGATCGTTGTGTCGTCTGCGTCGAGAGCGACGCGTTCGTGTCCATACCAGCCGTGAAGCTTCTCGTTGGTCCAGGCCAGGGGTTTGTCGAGGTGGCACAAATTGCATGCGATCGGTCGGCCGCTGCTGACTTGGTTCGCGACGCTTGGGCTGTCGATTCGGTGGCTCCGCATCGCGACGAACAAACCGTAGGTCGTGTGGGGCATGTGGCAATTCACGCAGCGGCTGCCGGCGGAACCCGGTGCGTGGTGGGTGTGCTGTTCGACGTTTGTTGCGATCGACGTGTGGCAATCCGCGCAGGCTTGATCTTGGTCCTTGCCTTGCGCCAACTGATCTGTCGGCTCTTCGTAGCTGTGCATCGAATGACAGCTCAAGCAAGTTAGCTCGCCATTGGTCGCGCACTTGCTTTCCATCAAGCCGTTGTACTCACGGCCCGCGACGCGGATGGTTCCATCGGGCCAGAAGTTTCCGCCCAATATGGTGCCCGAGTCGCGCAACGCTTGCGCCTCGGCGGGTGTCCTTGGATATTGGTAGATGCGGCTTGTCTCGGCTAACACGTCGCCTGCGCGAAACGCGACTCCGGTTTCCTTGTGGGCTTCACTGTCGCGGGGTTCGCCAAAGCTGTGGCATTGGCCGCATACATCTCGCGAGCGAGCGGCGGTGAGGCGGGCCGGGTTGACGATCGTGGGATCACCCTCGGAGTCGTCACCGAAGTACTGCAAGTACCTGCGAAGCGGGGATCGATTCGCCTTTGCGTGTTCGCCGGCGGGCCCGTGACACGCTTCACAAGCGATACCCAACTCGACCGAGCGCGAATCAAAGCGATCTTGGACCGGGATATACCGCGGCTGTGTTGCGACGGAATGACAAGCAAAGCACGATGTGTTCCACATGAGCGGCACTTCTGCTTCGGGTTCGCGCGGAGTGAGAAACGAATCTTGCACCGGGATCCAGCGCTCGTCTTCGATCAGCCAGACCCAGGGCAAGTTCATCATGGCACCATGATCGGGTCGCTCGTGGACGGGTCCGCTCGCGGGTCGACGCACCCAGTAGTATTGCATGTGGTGGGAGCCGGTCGTCATCACAATAGGCACGTTGATGCGCGGGGGGACGGCGATCTTGTTTGGGTCGGGGTCAAGAAACCAAGCAGGATCGGGAATGTCGACCCAGACCTCGTCGCCTCGACGCGAAAAGCGGGTGGTATGACCACGGTCGGTGAGGCTTGCGACGTCAAAGTTTCCCAGCAGCGCTTCGGGGCTTGAGGCCTGGGTCATGGTGCGATGAAAGGAGCCGCGCCAACTGTGATAAGGCCCGGGATGGCAAGCACGGCAGGTGTCGGATGTCGCGAAGCCGCCGTCCTTTGTTGGCAGAGGCAGGGAGGGCTCGGCGTTGCCGCGGCCGCTTGCGAAAATGAACCCAGACACCATGAGGAGTGAGCAAACGACTTGGGTAGCTGATGACATCGGTTTCATGATCGGTGCTTCAATTTCGCTCTGCGTGGCTGGTTCAGGTCGACACTTCGCGGTCTGACGCTTGCTCGATTTTTGCAAGTGATCGGGTGCAGCACGTTTTGAATGCTGACCCCGGATTTATGCACGACTGTTGTTCGGCAGGAAGATCATACGCGATTGGCATTTTCAGGTGAAGCGGCCGTTTCGCTTGTGGCAAATCGCCTCGTGCCTAACGCGGGTGATCGGGGGAGTTCTTCATGCTCTTTGGATCACCCAGCTGGGCATTTGCACCAGAAATCGATGCCCCAGATGCTTTGACGCCCGTCGAGCCGACATCGGCCTTGTCTTCCGAGTCGCGCGCTTTGCTCTCGTTGTGTCGGGCGTTGTACCAATCTCGCCAAGTCTCTACGACGGTTGCACTGCCGCAAGTTTCAAACGGGTCGCCGGCGATCAAGCCCGAAATGCAGAGTGAGGCTTTGCCCGGGACCAAGGTCGTTGCGGGCACGTAGACACTCATTTCCAAATCACGTGCGCCATCGTTATTGACGTCGAGAGGCTTTGCCCAGCGACTCCTTCTAGTGGGCTTCGGTTGGATGTCGCCCGGATGAAACAGCAGCGAATCAAACTCAACGTCTTGGACATCAACCGTGGTTGATCCGAGGATGGCGAGTTTGATGGAGTTTTTTTGGACAAGGATGATGGGCTTGGTGTCCAAGCGAGGATCGATTGCGAGTTCGACGTCGAAGCGAATGCTCTCTGAATTCGCGTCGGCGCTGATGCAGGTGGGGTCTTCGGGGTAATCGCGCAGGCCATCGCCGTCGTTGTCGACGGTGTCGCTGCACTCGGCAACGTTCTCGAGGTGCGGTGAGAGAATGTAAAGACCGCGACGAATATCACTCGCAATCACATAGCCACTCTTGAAGTAGGGGTAGACACTCCAGGTACCTGAAAAAAGCGGCAAGTCGTCGCCGGGTGTCGTGTCGAAGTACGCGACTTCGACCATCTCGCCCTGGGAGAGGTCACCGAACCGCAGCACCCGAATGCCACTGCGATAGTTGGCCTGGAATACGTGGTTGCCCAGTGTGTACTGATTGTGGTCAATCGAGGTCGTCGAGCCGTCGTGTACCCCCGAGACAAATGGGGCATCGAGATCGGCCATGTTCCAAACAAATGTTCGAGTCGCCCCACCTCGTCGCCTTTCGTCGAGTTCGTCGTCGAGTAGGAAATAAGCATGATCTTCGGTGAGCCAACCCTGGTGGGTGTAAGCCGAACCGAAGTAGGGTGCGCGCGCGATCATCACCGGTGCGCTCTTGTCCGTTACGTCGGCGATCGTGACCGTGTCTTCATTGGAGTTGAAGCAGATCTCGCGCCCGGTGTAGTCGGCATCAGGCCCGTGATAAATGACGCATTGGGCATCGTGGGTGTAACGGTCTTCGAGGAAGCAACCCGCGAAGTCGGGCACCTTGGGGTTGCTCAAGTCGATCATGTGCAAGCCGCCAATGCACGACGCCGCACCAACCGCGTAGGCGTATCCCGTGTCTTCATTGATCGCGATGTTGTGCGCCGATCGGAAGCGCATGTAGTCGAAATCAGAAGTGAAGACGACGGGTGCTTCTGCGGGGTCGACGTCGCGTAAACGAGTCAAGTCAAAGACTTGCATTCCGTGTGACGGCGCTTCGGCCACGATGTAGGCATGGTTTGAATAGACCTTGATGTCGCGCCACGAGGATTGAAACGTCCGGGTGGGGAGTCGGCCGAGATATGTCGGGTGCCCGTATTGATCGATGTGGACGAACGCCACGCCGTTGCGCAACCCGAGCAATGCGTACTCGAAGCCCGTCAGTGGGTCTGTCCATCCCCAGATGTCATTGGCGGAAAAGGTTCCGAACTCAGCTACGGGCACAAAGTGCACGAGCTCCATGTTCATGCAGGGATATTCGCCCGCGACGCCTTCGACACACGGTACGTGATCGGCGGCGGGGGCATGGTCGACGGACTCGTCAATTTCTTGATCGTGCGCGCCCGAGTCTCCAGCAAATAGCAGGTAAAACAGCAGCAGCAGGAGCGAGTGTTGGAAGGAGCGGATTGAGCGACAGGGCATAGGGTGAATTGTGTCGGTCGAGCGGCTTGAGTGTCAAGCACTCATTCGCGGCGTACCGCCCGGTCGATGCTCAACTTTCTTTGGGGGTCGAGCAGAAAAAGTAAAACGGAATCAGCGAGTTTTGCCACACTCTCGCGCACGAAGCGCTTCTGCGGCAATGACGATTACGAGGGAGAGTGAGCATGTTCCTTTGGGACCGAATGAAGAGATCGACACTGATTTGCACGGTAATTCTCGCGACACTGATTTTCGTTGGCTGCGATGACGCAAAGAAGAGCGCCGAGCTCGCGGGGGCTGAACTCGTCGGCGACTTGGCGGCGGAGCGACTCGCCAAGCAAAGTGAGGGTGAGACGGAGCGGGCTGCCGCGGACTTGATCAACATTCCCGTGGAAGTCCGCCAACTTGCCGACAACATCTGGCAAGCCAGAGGCGTTTCAAACACCCATGTGATCACAACTCCAAAAGGCAACGTCATTTTCGACACGGGCTTGGCGATTCAATCCGCCAAGCAGCGACGACTGCTCGGCGAAAAAATTGAGGGACCCATCTCCCACGTGATCTCAAGTCACTCGCATCAAGATCACGTCGGTGGCAATCAATTTTGGATCGAAGACACAACCGAGCTTGTCGCTCACGCGGAATATCCCGAAGAGCAGCGATATCTGAAGCAGCTTGAGCCCTACCTTTGGCATCGCAACCGCATGCTGTTTCCGTTCATGCCAGAAGAACCGCCGAACATTGGCTTTCTCGCCTACGGAAACGCGAAGCCCACTATCTTGGTTGACGCCGGCGCGCCGTATCACTTCGAACTTGGAGGCGTGCGCTTTGAAGTCCTGCCAACGCCGGGTGCCGAGGGCGCAGACAACCTGACGCTTTGGCTGCCCGACCAGAAGGTTCTCTTTAGTGGTGACTTCTTCGGGCCGCTGTTCCCGCAGTTTCCCAACGTCTTTACGATGCGCGGCGAGAAGATCCGCAAGCCGATCGAATACATTCGCTCTCTCAATGAAGTGATTGCACTCGAGCCCGAGATGATC